>CAMESA010000115.1 GCA_945935945.1 uncultured Mollicutes bacterium
ATTGAAATTATCAAACGCTTGCATATTTCTAACACGTTGAAAGCATGGCATATTAGAAATAATCCTTATAAAAGGCTCTAAATTTGTTTGATAAGCATTTTTTTGAGTTACAGACAAAACAAAAACTGCTAATGTACTACCTTCTTCAACACCTAATGTTGCCCTTGGATATCTCAAACAAAGTAAACGATATAACGAATAAATTACAGCTTTTCTTGCTGTCACTGTTTTACCTGTACCTGTGGCTCCAGACCAAAGAACACGATTTATACCAGAATTCGGAGCAAAAATTTCACACAATTTTGTTTTCCAATATGGATACATAGAGGAATTTTGTAAGCCTAAAAATCTTGGTCCATCTAAAAACTCTTCTATTGTTGGAACAGGTCTTCTATATAATACGCTATCAGTTTCTTCTAAAAATTCCTCATTTTGATTTGTTAAGACCATATACAAACTTATACGTTGGTAAATTTCAGGTTTACTACGCAAATTATCTGGGAGATAATTTTCCTTATAAAAAGAGAAAATATCTGTAAAATCTTCAGAAATAATTACAGATTGTAAATCTTCTATGTCTTCAAACGAATATGTTGGAAGGTTCAATATCTTTTTTTCTATTTCTTCTGGGATGGTCTCCATAATCTACCTCTTACCCAATCTTCACCTGGACATTCTTTACACACTCTCTCTGTTTTACCATTGTTCCAATAATGTGTACCTTTTTTATGTTCACTTATTTTACGCTTTGTTTCTTCAGAATGTTTATTACCAAGTTTTCTTAATCGAAGTCCTTCAATGAATTCTTTAGAACGTTTAGCTCCAAGTGAATTTTTATTTCCCATCGCTTTTATACTCATTAACTTTTTGGATTCTTCAGAATGTTTGAAACCAATTCTTTTTAATCTTGCTTTCTCAACCACCTCTTTTGGTATCTTCTTACCAAGATGAGCTTTACGCATATGTTCTCTAGCTTCTTCTGAAAATATCTTACCTTTATTCCACGAAGGTTTTCCTTTTTTCTTTTCGCTCATTTTCTTTCGAGTTTCTTCAGAAAACGAGTCTTTATAATTACCACCGTTCGCAATATTATATCCAAAATTTATGTTATTGCTATGATATACTTCAGTAATATAATGTCTTTCTTGTTGTTCTACAAATTCTTTGTTTGTAGTTTCTAATAGTATTTCGTGTTTTACATTTTCCCAACCGTATTTTAATATTCCGTAAGCCATCAAAGGTTGCTGATAACGACCATCTTTATCTTTAAATAAATAAGCTTTTCCACTTCTCCATCTTCGTTCTGGTCTTTGAGAAGTTATCCCAATATAAACCTTATTGTTTGGAAAAGTGTGTTTATATAACGAATACGTTTTCATTTTTTACAAGTCCCCATTGTTTTTCGGTAAAGGTACATTACTCCAAGCTTTAACAGAATGATTTAAACCTGTCAAGTCTTTCAACTGTCCTACTTGCTGAGGTGTTGCGTTAAGAGTTTGTGAGGTTATAACACCATTTTCTCCAGTTGCCAAGTTTAAATTTACAGTTGTACCAGCTGATTGTCCAAACCCACCACCTAAATTACCACTTACTAAAGAATTAGCTTGTTGCATATCAACGGCTGAAACCTCGTGTAAGTCGTTATAGATTCTCGAAATTGTCTCTAAATCTAATACATCAAGGTTATCACTCAATTTATTCAGTATTCGTGCCTTTAATTTCTCAGCAGCCACGTTGTTTATCATTCTTGAATTGACAAAAGATTCACACCACGCTGTTAAAACATTACGTCTCATTTCTTGTGATTCAGTTGAACGTAAAGCATTAAGTGTTTCAGCAACTCTATTCATCTCAACAAGAGAATTGAGCATACTCATATTATCCTTATTAACTTCTGCTGCTTGTATGATTTCAGTTTGTTCAGCGATAGTAGGTAAAGGTGTTGTTTCTTCTTGAGGTACCAACGCAGCACTATTTTCTGGATAAGTTTCGACAATTTCTCCTGTTTCTTCATTCCAATATTTAGGTAAATCAGTTTCTCCAGCCATTTTTATATCCTTTATTTATATTGACCTTTCTTATATGTTCCTTTTTGTATAGCTTTTATTCTTCTTAACGTATTTTGTCTATTGATGTGCATAAAATCTTCTATGTGTATGCCTTGTTTATTCATATATTCTATCCATTGCTGAAAAACATCTTGAATTCTAGATACTTCTTCATCATCAATACCCATAAACTCTTGTATTTGTTTTGGTTGAGCTGGTAATTTCTGATTAATTCGTTTATGAAAATCACAATATGTAAATTCAGCAGCTCGTAGACAAGTTACAAATTCTCCTAACGGTGGAACTTTAATTGTCGTACCATAAAGAAAACGAATTATTTTAAGTATTAATTCTGGTTTTTCTAATACGGATAATAATTCAACAAAACCTGGATAACCTCTAGATTCAAGTATACTCATAGCAATTAGAACCATTTCTCTCGATCCTAATTCACTATCAGATAACTCAAATTCTCCACGTTTCTTCTTTTCCATAATTTAACACCAATACTTCTTTTTCAGTTTTTCTATCGCTGGAGTTAGAATATATTGCCAATAATTAAGTTTGTATGTATCGATTTCTGGATCTGTTCTTCTGTTTCCAATATTCATGAAACCACGCAATACAGTAATTAACCAATATATTTCTTCACGATTTGTTTGACATAAATCAAAACTTTCCTCTAAAAAATCACTTATATCCTGCTCAAATTGATGTTCTGTTTTATTCATCATATCTCAAACACCGAACTGTCTGGACCATCCTCAGCAATCTTACGTAATAATTTTAGATCTTTTTTACCTAATAAACTTATAAGACCAAATTTATCATTTTCTAAAACAAATCTATTATTCTCATTTAACGTAAGTTTACCAAAAATAGTATGCGATTCTTTATCTAGTAAAGCTTCTTGCAAGCAATAGCTCAAGTAATCATATAAAACCATACTGACCTTAGATTCTGATAACCCAAGATCCTCTGCTATACTTTTTACCTTGCTATATGTTGAAGTCATCTATTCCTCGTCTAAACTACCTTCTTGTCTCATCTTCTTCAAATCTATACCGTTATTTGAAGCGATATAGTTTTCCATCTGTTGAGCTTTTTTATAGCCTTCAATTAACTCTCTTGCTTTAGCCCACCATTCATCTTTAACTTCTTGTTTATGAGCATATTCAGACGCTAAACATGAATAAATAACCATAAATTCACGCCCATCAGCAAATCTAACCTTTTCTCCTTCCATGTTTACATCAGAGTATTGAATAGGCATCATATGATATTTTTGATCCACATCATTGAAAGCTACACCATTCAACATATTCATAAATACACACTTTTGAGATTCTGCCCATTGTTGAGTTGAAGCATATCCTTCTGGTAAATCCATCTTTTTTTGTGCAATACTCATTTGATTTATTTCCTTCCTTCTTTAGTAGTGGTTTTTGATATAAATAGGCATTTCTTTAAAACACCTTATGTTGTCTTTTTTGAGAATACTATCTGCTATGTCAAGTATATCATCTGACGAGCATTCTTTTCCTTTCAAATAGATTTCATCTGAAGATTTTATAACCAATTTGTCCTTATAATGTTTTTTCATGATCGATAACGCTCTTTCATATTTTGGTGACAAATCAAGTACTGACACATCTTTATCTATTTTCCAATAATCAAAAAACTCATTGTATAACTTATAATTGTTTTTTCTTAAATTTACAATCTTTGCTTTAGTCAAGTTATATTCTGTCATCAAATCTTCTATGTTTATTCCAAAAGCTAGTTTAATTAGTATCTCTAATTTTATTTCGCTATCAAGTTTACTTCTCATTGTTCTTCATGTCTTTTTATAATGTTGTTTTATATTAAGATTAAAAATTAG
>CAMESA010000116.1 GCA_945935945.1 uncultured Mollicutes bacterium
TATATCCCCTGCAAAGAAAATGAAAGAATCTGAATTTTCTTTTAACATTGAAACTGCTCCACATTTCATTAGCGAAAGCAATCTTATTAGATCAAAACTAATGAGTTTTTCAACAGAGGATCTAAAAGAAGTATATTCATGCTCTGATGCTATTGCAAAAAGTGCCTATTCATTGTTAAGAAAATCATATTCTGTACAGGCTTTATTAGCTTATGATGGAATACAATATAAGTATTTATCTGCAAATACGTTAAAACAAGAAGAGTTAGATTATCTATCTAAGAATCTATTTATTTTGAGTGCTTTATACGGAGCATTGAAACCAACTGATTTAATAAATTTTTATCGTTTAGAATTAATAAATAATTTACTAATTGAGAATAAAAACTTATATGAATTTTGGTCTAATAAAGTAGCGCAATATATTTCTTCTTATGATGAAATTATCATTAATTTATGTTCTAAGGAATATTCTAAATTAATAGAACCATTTGTAAATAAAGATAAATTTGTAAATGTTTATTTTTATGAAAAAGAAGGTGATAAGTTAGTTGAAAAAGGTGTCTACGCTAAAATGGCTAGGGGCGCTATGGTTAAATATTTAGCTCAAAATCAAATTTCTGACATCCAAGATATCAAAAATTTTAACGATCTTGGTTATAAGTTTGATGAGAAAATTTCAGATTTAAATAACTTAAAATTTGTTAGATTTTCTAACAAATAGTTGAGTTCTGCAGGGTTTTTAAGAAAAAATATGTATTTTATTGATTTTAATATAGTAAATTAAAATTTGATAATATATAATAAATGAACTTGGGGCTTTAGCTCAGCTGGGAGAGCGCTTCCATGGCATGGAAGAGGTCACCGGTTCGAATCCGGCAAGCTCCACCAATATAATTAACTGTAGTCAATATGAAAATATTGGCTATTTTTTTTGATATTTAATCGCCTATCACTGAACACAATAAAAAAGGAAGTTGACAATAGATTCTTTAAAGTAATTTTAAATCGATAATCATCTCAAATTTTTACAATATTAAGATTAAATTATTATGGTATAAAGACTTTGTTAATTTCGTGATTGACCTTTTGAATGAGGTCGAATTACTAGTGAAAAAATTGTAAAATAATACATATGAGAGATGAAGTTTTAGTATTAGATTTTGGTAGTCAATATAATCAATTAATCGCAAGAAGAATTAGAGATTTAGGTGTCTATTCTGAACTTGTAAGTTACGATACTGATATCAAAAATGAAGTTAAAAATAAAAATATTGTTGGCATTATTTTATCAGGCGGACCAAATTCAGTTTATGATAAAGAATCGTTTAAAATTAGTGATGAAATTTTCTCATTAGGAATACCAGTTCTTGGAATTTGCTATGGAATGCAACTGATTTCTTTTTTACTTGGTGGTGAGGTTAAATCTTCTAATGTTAAAGAGTATGGAGGGAAAGAAATTGAAGTATTAGATAATTCTTCTCTTTTCAAAGGAACTCCAATTAACCAAATGGTTTGGATGTCGCATGGTGACAGTGTACATAAAATTCCAAACGGATTTAAAGCTATAGCAAAAACAAATGATTGTCCATTTGCTGCAATTGAAAATTCAGAAAGAAAAATTTATGGTTTACAATTTCATCCTGAAGTAAATAATTCTATTTTTGGTAAAAATATATTAGAAAATTTTGTTTTTAACATTTGTAAAGCATCAAAATGCTGGTCAATGGATGCTTATGTCAATGAACAAGTTGAATCAATTAAACAAACTGTTGGTAATAAGAATGTTCTTTTAGGAATAAGTGGTGGAGTCGACTCAACTGTTGCAGCTGTTTTAATACATAAAGCAATTGGTAATCAGCTTACATGTATGTTCATCGATCATGGATTATTAAGGAAAAATGAAGCTGATATCGTAATGGAAAGATTTTCTCGTCACGGAATAAACGTTATCAAAATAGATGCAAGTGAAAAATTTTTGTCATTACTTGAAGGTGTTAGTGAACCTGAAAAGAAGAAGAAAATTATTGGAAAAACATTTATTGATGTTTTTAATGAAGAAAGTTCAAAAATTGGTTCTTTTGATTTTCTTGCTCAAGGAACACTTTATACAGATGTTATTGAAAGTGGTACAAAAACTGCTCAAACTATTAAATCCCACCATAATGTTGGTGGATTACCAAAAGATATGCCATTTAAGCTACTTGAACCTTTAAATAAATTATTTAAAGACGAAGTCAGAAAATTAGGCAAAGTATTAAACATTGATGATGAATTAGTTTATCGCCAACCTTTCCCAGGTCCTGGTTTAGCAATTAGGATTATTGGAGATATTACTGAAGATAAATTAAAGATTGTTCGTGAAACAGATTTTATATTGAGGGAAGAATTTAAAAAAGCAGGATTAGATAAAACTATTTGGCAATACTTTACAGTTTTATTAAATTCTAAATCCGTTGGTGTCATGGGAGACCAAAGAAGTTATATGTATAATGTAGCAATTAGAGCTGTTACATCAATTGATGGTATGACTGCTGATTATGCAAAAATTCCTTATGAAGTTTTGGATGTTGTTTCAAGACGAATTGTTAATGAAGTTATTGGAGTAAATCGTGTTCTTTACGACGTAACTTCAAAACCTCCAGCCACTATTGAATTTGAATAAAAATAAGTCCTCGAAAGAGGACTTTTTGAATAAAATAATGAGGTTTTGCAAGGTTTTTTAAAAAATTGGCTTGTTATCTTTAAATGCTAATATGTTTGCACAAGAGTAAACTTTTACTCCTAGTTTTTCAATTTCGTTTCTTCCTTTTTGAAATCCTTTTTCAATTGCACATGCAAAACCAACGATTTCTGCTCCAGATTTTTTAATGAGTTCAATTAGTCCAACACCTGCATTTCCAGCTGCAAGGAAATCATCAACGATTAATACTTTGTCATTAGGTGATAAATATTTTTTATCGATTCTAATTTCATAAACAAATCCTTTTGTGAAAGATTTTGCTTTTGCTGTATAGTTAGTATCACTTGTGATTTTGCTAGCTTGTTTTTTTGCAAAAACGAGAGGACAATTGTTCAAAGCTAAACATGTAGCATAAGCAATTGCAATACCACTTGTTTCTATTGTTACAACTTTTGTTGCCATTGGGAAGTGATTAGCGATATCTTTACCGATTTCATTAATTAAAGAAACATCAATTTGATGATTTAAAAAATTATCAACTTTGATTATTTCATTATTTAAAATTATCCCATCGTTTAGAATTTTATCCTCTAAAAGTTTCATTTTATCTATCCTCTCTGAAATAAGTTATACCTAAAGAAGCTGGTCCTTGCATTTCTTTTTTATTAAATATACTAGTGATTGTTAAAACGATTATTGTTATTAAATAAGGAAGAGCAGTTGCTAGTTTTCCATATGTTCCAAAATTAAAATATGATGGTGCGCAATAGAATAACGAGAAAAGGATGGAACCAACGATACTAAGACTTGGATTCCACATTGCAAAAATAACTAAAGCAACAGCTAACCAACCATATGATGAGATATCATACTCAAGTGCACCTTTAAAATGATTCATAAATAAAAATGTTCCACTTAATCCTGCAATCATAGCACCAACTATTATTGCTATATATCTATAACGTGTGACATTAATTCCTGCTGCATCAGCAACACTAGGATTTTCTCCACATGCTCTTAAATTTAAGCCAATTCTTGTCTTTTTTAAGAAAATTGTACTGAAAATAGCAAGAAATATTGCTAAATAGAAAAGAAATCCATAACTAAAAAATAATTTAGTAAAGTCATTTGCATTAAAAAAAGATTCTGGAAAAATGTGTTGAAAGTAATTGAAAGATATTACAGAGTAGCCTGGATTATCGCCAATTGTTGAAACGATAAAAGTATTAATTCTAACACCAAA
>CAMESA010000117.1 GCA_945935945.1 uncultured Mollicutes bacterium
TTAATAAAACCAGGTCCAGCAATCTCGACTTTTTCAATTATATCTGAGTTCTGCACGGTTTTTGAGAATTTTTACGGAAATATTGTTCAAATTATTTACAGAAAGATGACTGATGCTTGACAACATAAGGGACACAACATCAACATTAAAGAGGTAAATTTTTAATCAAAAATTATTTTTTCCACATATATTTAGCAAAGGATGTTGGAGCATATAAAAATAGCAAAAGCGAAAGAGCAACAGCAAAACTAAATGGATTTGGAACTTGTGAAGCAATAGTGTATGTGTTTACTTTGATCGATGAAACATGCGTAGAAGACGATTTAATTGCAACAAAACCCAATAATAAACTACTTATAACCTACTAGGAATCCACTAGTTTCCTACTAGCGTTATTTTTTTAGATATTTTTTATCCCAAAATAAAGAAAAAATATCTATTAATTTCATTCAAAAAATCGAATTAATTCGATAGTTTTTTGCTTATGAAAAAAATATGAAAATTTTTTAAAAAATGAAGATATTTTTTTAATTTACTATTATCTTATAATATCGATTATTTTGTTTAAATTCTTAAAAAATTTTTTAAAAATAATTTTTTGAAAAAAGAACAATTAAATTTTGACAAATTTTGACACTTTTTTAACATTATTTTTTGCAAAATATTTTAATTAACATAAATTGAAAATTAGTCGAATTAATTCGACTTTTTTTAAGTTTTAAATTATTGAAAATTATAACAAAAAATAAATGTTAAAAAATTTTATTTGTTTTTTTGAAAAATCAAGTATATTATTTTCTCGTTTTATTGAAAGAACTTAACTTTCAAGACATAGGAGAAAAGGATGGAAGACAACTATATTATTGAATTAAAAAATGTTAGTAAAATCTTTGATGATGATACTATAGCTGTTGACAATTTTAACCTTTATGTTCGTAAAGGTGAATTCGTGACCTTTTTAGGCCCATCAGGTTGTGGTAAATCCACAACTTTAAGAATGATTGCTGGTTTTGATTTCCCATCAACTGGCGAAATTCTACTTAATGGAAAAGATATTTCCAATTTGCCACCTAATAAAAGACCAATTAATATGGTGTTTCAAAGGTATGCACTTTTTCCACATTTAGACGTTTATGACAATGTTGCTTTTGGATTAAAGCTAAAACGTATTAAAACACAAATTAAAGATGAAAACGGGAACCCAGTTTTAAAAATCGATCATAAGTTGATTCGCGAATTGAAAACTGAATATAGAGTTATTAAACGCAAAAAACACATGAGCGATGAAGAAAAGAATGAAAAATTGAAAGCTTTAGAAGAAAAAATAAAAGCTGCAAAGGAAACACCTGTTCCAACCTATAAGTTAAATAAACTATCAACAAAAGAAATTGATGCAAAAGTTGCACGTGCTTTAAAAATTGTTGACCTTGAAGCACTTGAGGACAGAGACATCTCAACTTTAAGTGGTGGTCAACAACAAAGAGTTGCAATTGCAAGAGCTATTGTTAATGAACCTGAAATTTTATTATTAGATGAACCATTAGGCGCTCTTGATTTAAAGATGAGAAAAGATATGCAAATCGAATTAAAAGAAATGCATAAAAAACTTGGTATTACATTTATTTATGTTACTCACGATCAAGAAGAAGCTTTAACAATGAGCGATACAATTGTTGTCATGAATGATGGTGAAATTCAACAAATTGGTAGTCCAAAGAAAATTTATGATGAGCCAAAAAATGCTTTCGTTGCAGACTTTATTGGTGAATCAAATATTTATAATGGCACGATGATTGGACCAAAAACAGTCAGATTCCTTGATCACAATTTCACATGTTTAGATGATTATGCTTTAAATGAAAAAGTCGATGTTGTTATTCGTCCTGAAGACATTACATTCGTTGATGAAAAAGATGCAATGATTAAAGGAAAGATTGTAACTAAGATTTTTAAAGGTGTTAATTATCAATACACAATCATGATTGGTAAAAACGAAGTTATTGTTAAATCAACCAAAAGCTATGAATTAGATTCAATTGCTGGATTGCATATTGAACCAGATGGAATTCATATTATGAAGAAAGATTTCACTATGAATGTCTATACAGATGCATGGATTGACAAAAATAATAACGTTATGATTGATGACGTTCCATTTGAATGTGTAATTACACAACTTCTTCCAGGAAGTAGTATTGATGAAGATGGATATGTTGTTTCAAAAGATGGCCAACATAAATACGACTTCAACGATGCTGATGTTGTCGCAGAAATTCCACTTGATAAAATCGATGTTGTTGATGATATTGAAAGCGATGAATGCGAAGTTGTTGGTGAAATTGTCGATTTAATTTATGTTGGTGATCACTACAGATATATTTTAAGAACAGAAAACGAAGAAGACTTTGTTTTTGTCTCAACATATTCTTACAATTTAAACGATACAATCGGATTAAAGGTTAAAAAAGAAGATATTAAGTTGCGCCTTAAAAAAGAGGTAACTGAATATGAGATTTAGATTTCAAAGAAAATATCTTTGCATTCCATATTTCTTATTCCTAATTTTATTTGTTGTAGTTCCAATCTTTTTTATTGTTTATTATGCATTTACTGATGGAACAGGCAATTTTTCTTGGAATGCTTTAGTGGAATTTTTCACAACTACCAACAAAATCAATGTTTTAGTGATGTCATTATTATTTTCAACACTTAATACAATTGTTTGTTTATTAATTGGCTACCCAATTGCATATATTCTTGCAAACAAAAAATATAACAAATCATATGTATTAGTTTTGTTATTTGTAATGCCTATGTGGATTAACTTTGTTTTAAGAACAGGTGCAACACGTGACGTTTTAACTTGGTTAGGAATAAATGGAGGTACAACACCATATATTGCTACTATGATTGGGTTAGTTTATAACTATCTACCTTTTGTTATTCTTCCTTTATATACAACAATGTTAAAACTAGATAAATCACAAATCGAAGCTGCTAGCGATTTAGGGTGCAATAGAATTCAGGTTTTTACAAAATCAATTTTCCCTCAAACAGTTCCAGGTGTGATTGCTGCTGCTCAAATGGTTTTTATGCCAACAATGAGTAGTTATGTTATTCCTGAAACATTATCAGAAGGCAAAATAGTTTTATTTGGAAACTCGATTTATTTAGGTTTTGCAAATAATCAATGGAATTCAAGTTCATTTATGGCAATAATTATGCTTTTAATTATTGGTATTTCAATGCTTGTTACTCGTAACTTTACAGAAAAAGAAGATGAAGGGAGGGCAAATGCATGGTAAAAAAGATTTTTGCATATAGCTATGTCTATCTAATTCTTTTCTTAATGTATGTTCCAATTTTGACATTAATTGTATTTTCTTTTACAAATGCAACATATATTGGAACATGGAATGGTTTTGATTTAAGCCTTTACCAAAAATTATTTGAAAGTGAAGAAATAATGATTGCACTTGGCAATACTTTCATTATTGCAATCATAAGCGCAGTTTGCTCAACAGTTCTAGGAACTTTAGGTGCTGTTGGAGTTTTCTATTCAAAGAAAACAAGTAGAGCAATTTTTGAAAACATTAATCAAATTCCTGTTGTTAATGCAGAAATCGTTATGGCTCTTTCGCTTGTTGTTATGTTTGTTTTTATTGGAAATAAGATTTTTGCTGGTGCGAATTTATTTTCATTTTGGACTCTTCTTGCTGGCCATATCGTAATTAGTGCGCCATTTGTTTATTTAAATGTTAAACCTAAACTTCAACAAATGGATCCTTCTCTTTATGAAGCAGCTCTTGATTTAGGCTGCTCTCCATCTAGAGCTTTACATAAAGTTCTTGTACCACAAATATTACCTGGTATATTTAGTGGATTCTTATTATCCTTTACCTTATCTTTGGATGATTTTATTA
>CAMESA010000118.1 GCA_945935945.1 uncultured Mollicutes bacterium
AACTGGAATTGGTAAAACAATGGGAGCAATTTTTGGTTCATTAATTGGTTTTAAAGACAACTCAATCGATAAATTCTTTTATTTATGCCCAAAAAATAGTGGTTTTGAAAACAGTAAAAAAGCAATTTCCATCATTAATGATGGTGGAGTACCAATAAATGCAGTCGAAATTCTTGCAAAAGAGAAAATGTGTCCTTACAAACTTGAAAAAAATTGCAATCCTGATGACTGTCCACTTGCATGTAATTATTATTCAAAAGTCAGAGAGGCGTTAAAGGATATTTTAAGTAAAGAACTTATTATTGATAAAGACAAAATTGACTATTATTCATCAAAATTTGATCTTTGCCCTTTTGAATTTTCGTTAGATATTTCACTTTATGTTGATTACATAATCTGTGACTATAACTATGTTTTTCATCCAATTTCATCATTAAAACGTTTTTTTGAAACACCAGATAAGCAATATAAAATCTTCGCTTTAGTAGATGAAGCTCACAACTTAATTGAAAGAGTGAGAGATATGTATTCTGCAAGTATTTCTTTCGATGATTTTAAAAATCTTAAAAAATCTTTTAAAGATATAAAAGAAAAATCGATTAAAAAGGCAATTTCAAATGTTAATAAAGATTTCAAAATGTTTGAAACAATGGAATTTGAAAAAGAATTAATCATTGAAAAAATCGATGAAGATTTTATCAAACATCTATCAAAATTAAATGAAACGCTTAAAAAATATGAAAAAGATCATCCTAAATTTGATACTAAATCATTTAGAACTTTTTCAGTTGATTTATTTAAATTTCTAAAAATTTTTGAAATGATGAATGACGGATATAGAATGTATATAAATAAGGATAAGAGTTTAACCTTTAAATTATTCTCAATTGATAATGCTCATCATATAAAAGATGTATTGAACAAGTTATTTGGAGCAACATTTTTTAGTGCAACTTTATCACCAATTCAATACTATCAAGAAATGATTTTAGGAAAAACTGAAGAAAATTATCTAAAATTAGATTCTCCTTTTGATGATAAAAACTTCAAAATGCTAGTAAATAGCAAAATTTCAACCTTTTATAAAGACAGAAATCAGACAGTTTTAGAAATTGCAAACGAAATTGAAGCGTACATCGATGCAAAAATTGGAAATTACATGATTTTTGTTCCTTCATTTGAATACCTAAACCTTCTAAAAAATTATTTAGAAAATGATTCTCGATTTATATTCCAAGAAAAAAATATGAGTGCGAAAGAAAAACAATATTTTCTAAATTATTTTGAAAATTTTCCTCAAGAAACACATGTTGGAGTATGTGTTTTAGGCGGAAGTTTTTCAGAAGGCATCGATTTAGTTGGTGAAAGGCTAATCGGAGTTGTAGTTGTTGGTGTTGGATTGCCTCAAATAAACTTTGAAAACAACTTAATTAAGCAATTTTATGAAGAAAAAGAACTAAATGGCTTTGAACTTGCCTATGTAAATCCAGGAATTAACAAAATATTGCAAGCAATTGGTCGAGTCATTCGTTCACCTGAAGATGTTGGAACAGCTTTAATTATTGATAAACGATACTCATATAAAACTTATAAAGATATCATTTTAGCACGTTATAAAAATGGTGCAGATGTAAAAAATTGCGACGATATTTTTAATGAATTATCTAATTTTTATTCATAATTCCGATATTTAAATATATCAATTATAAAAATTTAAAACATTGAACAAAATTTGTTTAAATTCGTGAATATTATGTATTTTTATTATCTTTTTCTCATTATTTTTTTGGTATAATCTATCAATATGAATTACGATAAATCAAAGATTAGAAATTTTAGTGTTATTGCTCATATCGATCATGGCAAATCCACCTTATGCGATAGAATTTTAGAGTTAACTGAAACAATCCAAAAAAGAGAAATGAAAGCTCAAATTCTTGATGATATGGATCTTGAACGTGAAAGAGGAATTACAATTAAATTGAATGCTGTTACTGCAAAATATAAGGCAGATAATGGTGAAGAATATATTTTTAATATTATTGATACTCCTGGGCACGTCGATTTTACATATGAAGTATCACGTTCTTTAGCAGCTTGCGAAGGTGCTATTTTAGTAGTGGATGCTACTCAAGGAGTTGAGGCGCAAACACTTGCAAATATGTACCTTGCAATTGATAACGATCTTACAATTGTTCCTGTAATTAACAAAATCGACCTTGCAAGCGCAAGAGTAGAGATGTGTAAAGAGGAAATTTCAAATAGAATTGGACTAGATGGTTCAAGTTCAGTATTAGTTAGTGCAAAAACAGGTCAAAATATCAAAGAAGTACTAGAAAGAGTTGTTACAGACATTCCCGAACCTCAAGGATCTAACGATGATCCATTAAAAGCGCTTATTTTTGATAGTTATTACGACTCATATCGAGGTGTTGTTGTATTAATTAGAGTTAAAGATGGTTGCGTAAAAGTTGGTGATACTATTCATTTAATGAAATCAAATTGTGACTTCTTAGTAACAGAATTAGGTATTAGAACACCAAAAGAATTACAAACTGATGTATTAAATTGTGGTGAAGTTGGATATTTATGTGCACAAATTAAAGATATTAAGCAAGTTCATGTTGGTGACACCATAACTTTAAAAGATAATCCAGCATTATTACCATTACCTGGTTATAAAAAAATAAATCCGATGGTTTATTGTGGAATATATCCTACAGATTCAAAAAAATACGAAGATTTAAAAGAAGCGTTAGAAAAATTATCTTTAAATGATGCAAGCTTAAAATTTGAAGCAGAAACTTCTCAAGCATTAGGTTTTGGCTTTAGATGTGGATTTTTAGGTCTCTTACACATGGATGTAATACAAGAAAGACTCGAAAGGGAATACAATTTAGACCTAATTTTAACTGCGCCAAGCGTTATTTATAAAATAAATTTAACAAACGGGACATCCATTGATCTTGACAATCCTAGTAAAATGCCTGACCTAACAACAATAAAATCAATAGAAGAACCATATGTTAAAGCAGAAATGATGATGCCTAAAGATTTCATAGGTACAGTTATGCAATTATGCCAAGATAGAAGGGGGATTTATAAAAATCTTGAATATTTTGACGAAACAAGAATGATTTTGGTTTATGAAATGCCTTTAAGTGAAATTATTTACAACTTTTTTGATAAATTAAAATCATTTACAAAAGGATATGCAAGTTTAGATTACGAATTTTGCGATTACAAGGAAAGCAATTTAACAAAAATGGATATATTATTAAATGGTGAAACAATTGATGCTTTGTCTTCAATCGTTTACAAACCATTTGCTTTCAAACGTGGATTAAAATTAGTCTCAAAATTAAAAGAAGTTATTCCAAAACAACAATTTGAAATTCCTGTTCAAGCAGCAGTGAATGGTAAAATTATTGCTCGTGCTGATATCAAAGCAATGAGAAAAGATGTTTTAGCAAAATGTTATGGTGGCGATATCACACGTAAAAAGAAACTTTTAGAGAAACAAAAAGAAGGCAAAAAACGTATGAAAGCTATCGGAAGTGTCGAAGTTCCACAAGACGCTTTCATGTCAATTTTAAGTATTGACGACGAAGAAAATTAAAAATTAAAAAAATGTAAATTTTTTCCAAGAAATGGCATTTAGTAGATAATTAGTAGGTTTCTAGTACATTTCTAGTAGGTTTTTAGTAGATAACTAGTAGGTTTCTAGTACATTTCTAGTAATAATTTTCAAAAATTATCTTTAAAATCAGAATACATATGTTATAATATTTTTAAATTTAAGTTCTTTAAGTTAGATACTTAATGATAGAAA
>CAMESA010000119.1 GCA_945935945.1 uncultured Mollicutes bacterium
TAAAAGCAAAGCTCATCTTATCTAAAAGTCCAGCTTTCACCATCTTGTAGATATCTTTATTAGAATCTGTATCGATAAGTTCAGCACGAACCTTTAAACCAATATCATCCACAGTGAGTCTTAATGAGTTATTTCTCGTTCTAGCAATAATCAAAAAAGAATCATCATGGTTATATTTCATCGGGACGTCTTTCATGTTGGCGTTAGTTAAAGCGTTTCTATCGATTGATTCAATAAAACCTTTCTCTTTATCACCGATTAAAGTTTCTTGATTAAATACAATAGCGTAGCCTTCTAGCACCATCTTTTGTTCATCTTCTTCTTTGAAAGAAACGTCCGATAGTCTATTTTCAATTTTTGTTTTGTCCATTTTCGTTATCCTCCTTTACATCACTTCCAACTTGATAGACATTAGCCTTTGAAGCATCAACATAATTCAAAGATTGAAGTCTCTTATCTCCACCTTCGATTGGCTCAAGTCCAAGTAGACCTCTACTTTCATTTAGGCTCATAATTCCTAATCCCATTAACTTTTCAATCGCTCCAACTTTGGTGTTCCAAGAAGCGTATTGAAGTCGTTCAGAAAAGAAAATAATCTCTTCACCGCGTTCTAATTGGTTATTAGTTAATAGGCCTAAAGAAAAAGCCTCGCTAAGTTGAATAGCTATAGGCTCGATAGTTGCTTCATAAAAAGCATTGAATTGATCTTCGTTATATGAGTTATTAAACACCGCTTCACTGACTCCAAAGTAATCTAGAATCTTCGATTGAATAAAATGAAGAGTTGGTTCATCGACTAGTTTTGGTTCTGTAGTCAAAGGCGTATAATCCGCTTTTGCATCCATTGGAATAATTGATGAATCTGTTGTTTCTGCTTTTTTAACTGCTCTAGTAAACTCCTCAATTTGTTTATTTTTGTCAGCTTCTTTTAGCATTCCGTTAATCTTCAAAATGCCTTTAATTTGAAAAGAAGAGTTAATTGCGTTTTGTACACCTTGAATTAAAGCGTCATTTGTTTTTAAGGTTTTTAGTAAAGCGTCGTGTTCACTAACTGCATTATTTCCACCAAAGAAATCACTCTTTGAATAAAACCTTTTTAAGTGGATCACATTTTCAATTGGTATTTCATAAACTTGTCCATCTTCAAAATAAAACTTATAAGTATAGACATTATTTAAATATTCAACTGGCTCCACGACAATTGGCTTTAATGGAATTAGCTCTTCTATCTCTAAGGTTTCCTTACTATAAATTGGATAGATAAATGAGTTGTTGTTTAATAATAAAAGCGAGACAACTTTATAAATAAATTGATATGGAGTCATGAGCTTATTCATCTGATGCTTAATTAAAAAAGAGAGCTTGCCGTTTTTCTCGGATTGAACTCCCTTTTCATCAACTTTAATGTATCTAGCTTTTAGTTTTGCACATTGAGAAGCGACTCGATCAACGCAGATCATTACTACATCGCTTTTTGTGATGTTTTCACCAAATGGCACTAAAGGAAGACTTAAGTCGTGTATAAGTTTATAACCTGATACGGTTTCTTGAGTTTTCTTTTTTCTAGTAAATAGTCCCATTATCTCGCCTCCTAACTTTGCATGTTTTCATATTCTTTTACATACTTATTCAAAACTGCATAAGCGATGATTAAAGCGACCGCTCCATCAATACGCTTAAATTTAGAATTCAGTTTGCATGGCTGAATATTGCCATTTATATCAACTTTGGCTTGGGTGTTAGCTAAGCACCACTTAAGAACTGGATTGTTATCGTAGATTACTACTTTGTTCTTTAAGTCAGCTTCGAGTTGCTTCATTGGTTCAGAAAGAGTAAATACTCCTTGTCTTATCTTTTCTAAAGTAAAGCCAGCTTCTTCCATTTCATCAACCCAATATTGAGAGTTCCATGGATCATATCCAACCCATAAAGGTCTAATATCATAAGTTCTAACAATGGATAAAAACCATTCAGTAACTTTAGAAAAATCATTCTTACTTCCTTCTGTTAAGGTTATATAGCCTTTTTTAATCCAGATATCGTATGGAACATTATCTTCCTCTACTCTTTTATTAACTACATCACTTGGCATAAAGAAATGTGGAATCACATACTTTTTTCCTTCTTTTATCACGCAGATAATCGCTGCGGTTAAGTCAGTAGTTGAAGAAAGATCTACACCAGCAAAAGCGTATGAATCTCTTAAAAGTTCAATGTCAAATTTTGTCTCGTTATTTAAATCATCAAAAGTAAGCCAAGAACCTGATTCAAGTTGCTTAATATTAAAGTCTTTACAAAGCATCGTAAGTCTAGTCGATAAGTCATTCTTTGATTTATTCATGACATCTTCTAAGTAACCTTTAGTTTTTACCATTCCTAGTGATGGGTTGCTCTTTTGCCACATATCAGAATTTTGATAAATCTCATCAACTGAATCTTGAGTATAAAGCCAAGGAAGGACACGTTCATCTTTAATTTCACCTTTGATCATCTTTCTAACATACTCGAGTTTCTTATCTAAAAATCCACCGACGACATTTCCTTCAGTGGTAATAATAAATATAAGAGGCTCTTTTTTAGTTGATTGCGATTGCTTGATGGCGTCATATACTTTTGAGTCAGTCATTTGATGAACTTCATCGATACAACCAACCTCAATGTTATATCCATCTAAGTTTCTCGATTGAGCAGATAACTTCTTAATCTTGTTTTTAGTCTTTGGTGAATAGATATAGAAAATATTCTTCTTGCTTCTTTTTTCTTTAGAGAGAGCTTTTGATTGTTCTCTCATGTTATTAATCTCTTCAAAAAGAATGGAAGCTTGGTCGTTAGTATTAGAAGCACAGACGATATCAACTCCACCTTTTGAAAGGAAAAACTCTGCTAGATCAATTCCAGCAACAAATGTGGTCTTTCCATTCTTTCGAGCAATAAGAAGAATCACTTCATTAAAACGTCTTAAACCTGTGTCTTTATATTTAAAACCATAGGCTACTTGAAGCACTGCTTTTTCCCATAACTCTAATAGAAACGGCTCTCCATTAAATGGTGATTTAGTGTGCTTACAAAACTTTTCAATAAAGGTGATTCTAAGCTCTCCAGGATTTTCATCAAAGATGAACTTAGGATTATCTAAATCTAATATAAGGTCATCGAGTACTTTTTTAAGTTCCTGACCAACGATGATGTTTCCACTTTCGATTTCTTCATAATATTTTTTTAAGTAGTTCATCTAATTTCAGCTGCTTTCAAAACAAAATCATCAAATTCATCTGTGTCGTCTTCATTTCCGTTTCCCATAATCTTATCGATGGTTTTTAGTAAAGATTGATACACAGAAATAGTTTGTAAATAAGTTTTATAAGAAAGAGAAACACGTGAGTTACCTTTGTTTGAATATTCAACTGCACCTGTTCTTTTGATTTTATCTTCTAAAGCATAAAGTTGAACCTTTAAAAATGCTGCTTTCCAAAATAGATCATTAGCAATCTTAAGTTTGGTTTCATCTGCATTAGAATAAATATCAATAAAGTGATGATATTCTTTTTCAATTAATCTATCTTCGTTCATTTGCCTTCACTCCTTTCACATTTGCCACGTGTGGCGTTTTATTTAAAAAGTTGATTGTTTATTCAACAAAAGAAAAAGAGCCCAACGTGAGCCCTTTGTGCGCGTTTTGTGCCGCTTATTATTTATCAGTAATCACTGGTATTACTTTTATGATTCTATCTTGTTCCTCTTTTGAAATACCGATACTTTCTAAAGCTTCTCTCGTTCCACAAGTAGGACATATAGGTGTTTCATTATCGACTCGTGAGATTGCTGGATG
>CAMESA010000120.1 GCA_945935945.1 uncultured Mollicutes bacterium
AAGATAATTTGATTAAAGAAAATATTTTAAAAAGAATCAGTGGACAAATAAAATCAATAGAAAAAATAATTAACAATTTATCTTTATTGGATAATAACATTTATGATAAAGATAAACCTTTATTATCTATGCTTTTTGTAGGTCCTTCTGGAGTAGGAAAAACTGAAATTAGTAAAATTATTGGAGAAATATATTTTACTAATGAAAATATTATTTATTTAGACATGTCTTCTTATCAAGAAATATCTTCTTTAAGTAAATTGATTGGTTTTAATGGACAAGATAATAATCCTAAATTAGTTAGAGAATTGAAAGCTCACCCTAAAAGTTTAATTATCTTAGATGAAATAGAGAAAGCAAATAATGAAGTATTAGATTTCTTTTTACAAATTATGGATCAAGGTTTTTTTGATTCTACTAAAGGTGAAAAAATAGATTGTAGAAATTCTATGATTATTATGACAAGTAATTATGGATTTGATAATTCTTTAAATTTTAAGAAAAATATTACTTTTTCTTTTAATGAAGAATATATTTTAACAAAATTACAAAATAGATTTAGATTTGAATTTTTATCAAGATTAGATGATATTATTGTTTTTGATTTTTTAACTAAAGATATTCAACGATGTATTGCTAGAAATTATTTACATTCTTTAGATGCTAATTTTGAAATTAGTTCATTAGATGATATATTAATTCATAGTCAAGAAGAATATGAAAAATATGGCGCAAGACTAATAAAAAAAGATTGCAAAAAAGCTGTTCTTAATAAATTAACTCAAAAAAATTAATTTAAAATTACAATATTATTAGTGTAAAGGATTTTGTTAGTTTTTGTTAAATTGCTTTACAAGTTAAGTCTATATAATGTAAAATTGGTATGCGCAGTTAGTGAAGGACTGCTCACCCTCTGTTAATGAATATATCATTAACCAGAAGACCATAGGAGGTGTAATAATGAAAAAGTACGAGATTATGTATATTCTTAAAGCTAATCTTGAAGATGCTGATCGTAACCAATTAATTGGTAAATTACACGAAATCCTTTCATTAGATGGTGGAACAATTGACCATGTTGATGAATGGGGCGTAAGAGATTTAGCATACGAAATCGATGGCAATAAGAAAGGCTATTACGTAGTAGTGACAATTAATGCAAATTCTGCAGCTGGTATTAATGAATTTGATCGTATCACAAAAATTAATCCAAATGTCATTCGCCATTTAGTAATTGCAAAGTAATGAAAATCCTTTAAAAGGAGGAAAATGTTATGATTAATCGTGTTGTTTTAGTTGGACGTCTAACTAGAGATCCAGAATTAAGAAAGACCGTTAATGGTGCATCAGTTGCTGCCTTCACAATCGCAGTTGATAACCGTACAAAAGGTCCTAATGGAGAAAAGACGACAAGTTTTATTCCATGTACTGCATGGAATCAACAAGCTGAAAATGCTTGCAAATACACTCACAAGGGTTCACTTGTAGGTGTAGAAGGTAGATTGAATCAAAGAAGTTACGATGCAAAAGATGGACGTAAAGTTTCAGTTGTAGAAGTTATTTGTGATTCAGTACAATTTTTAGAAAGTAAAAATAGTAATAATGCATCAAGAGAAGATACTGGATATACTCCAGATGTAATGCCTGATGATATTGAAGAAAAAAATACTTCTTCTATTGACGTAGCTGATGACGATTTACCATTCTAATAATTCGCTTGTTTAAGCGATAGAAAGGAAATTATTATGGCTTTCAAAAAAGTAAGATCAAAAAAGAAATTCTGTATGTTCTGTGGAAAAAACAAGGACAAAGAAATTGATTATAAAGATGTTGAAACATTAAAGAAATTTATTTCTCCTAATGGAAAAATATCTCCACGTCGTGCAACAGGTGCATGTGCTAAACACCAAAGAGAAATTGCTGTTGCAATTAAACGTGCTAGATTTATGGCTTTATTACCATATATCGCTGACTAATTGAAATGTGAAATCACTCAGAAATGGGTGATTTTTTTGTGTATGACGGGCATGTCATATATCTACGGTGAAAGTCCGAAGGGAGGTATTTGCCGACCAACCCGATAGCGACTCCCAAAGTGCCTCTAGGTAACTAAGCATGAAAAGAAGGGATAGCGAAATCGTGGCCTAACGAATAGAAACCTAATATTAAGGCGAATTAAGCGGACAAGTTGACATAAAGCAATAAAGTCCAAAAGGTAAACGTAATCTTAATCCGTAAATTAGGTAGGTAAACGAGGAAAGATATATAACTTATCCCGTGAGGTCCTATAGAGGAGAAATCCTAGAAAAGCGAACTATAGGAAGTCAGCAGAGGTCATAGTACTCATTAGAGGAAGGACTAAACAATTTATATCGCTTTAACAAATGTATGTTCTAAGATTTATCCGACAGGAAAATGTATGAGCGTATCTCAAAGAATATCCATTACTTAGGAATTAATTCTTAGAAGCGGAAAGGAGAAGAAGCGGAAAGTATGTCTAAATTACTAGACTCGATATTATCCGATGACAACATTGCCTTAGCGACCAAAGAGGTAAAAGCAAACAAAGGTAGCGGAGGTGTTGACAACATTACTATAGAGCAAATCGATGAGTATATGTTAAATAATTGGAATAATATCAAACAACAAATCCGAGAAAGAACGTACAAACCCTCACCCGTTAGAAGAGTGGAAATCCCTAAACCTAATGGAGGTGTACGTAATCTTGGTATCCCAACTATTGTCGATAGAATTATCGAACAAGCAATTACTCAAATACTAAGTCCAATATGTGAACCACATTTTAGTGATTATTCATATGGATTTAGACCAAACCGAAGTTGTGAACAAGCGATAATGAGATTATTAGACTTGTTTAATGATGGATTTATATGGGTGGTTGATATTGATTTAGAGAAGTTCTTTGATAATGTCCCACAAGATAGGCTTATGTCTTTAGTGCATAACATAATTAACGATGGAGATACGGAATCCCTTATTAGAAAATATCTCCAAGCGGGTGTTATGGTTAATGGACAAATTGAAAAGTCAAATTTAGGTACACCTCAAGGAGGTAACTTATCTCCATTATTAAGTAACATAATGCTTGATGAACTAGATAAAGAATTAGAATCTAGAAATCTTAACTTTGTTAGATATGCAGATGACTGCGTTATCGTAGTAAAATCTCATGCAAGCGCGAACCGAGTTATTCATTCCATAACCTCATGGATAGAAAGAAAACTAGGATTGAAAGTTAATATGACAAAAACTCATATAACTACACCTAATAAACTTAAATACCTTGGATTTGGATTTTGGAAAGACAATAGGGACCATAAATACAAAGCAAGACCTCATGAAGATTCTATTCAAAAGTTTAAAAGAGCATTAAATAAACTTTGTGAAAGAAAGTGGAGCATTGACCTTGACTATCGAATAAAGAAACTAAATGAAGTAATAAGAGGGTGGATTAATTATTTTGCTCTAGGATTTATGAAATCAATTCTAGAAAAAGAAATAGACCCACATCTTAGAACAATGCTTAGAATCATTATTTGGAAGCAGTGGAAGAAGCCAAGCAAAAGGGAATGGGGACTAAAGAAACTTGGAATTGATAAAGATTTAGCAAGACAAACTGCATTCATGGGAAACCATTACATGTGGGTTGTAACTAGGACTTGTGTATCTAGAGCAATTTCAAAAGGAAAACTGACCAAAAAGGGATTAGTCAGTTGTCTAGATTATTACTTAAAGAGACACGCTTTGAAAGTAAGTTGAACCGCGTAATGCCGAACGGCACGTTACGTGGTGTGAG
>CAMESA010000121.1 GCA_945935945.1 uncultured Mollicutes bacterium
TGAATCATATTCAAAGAATTTTCCAAGAGCATATGGAAGAGAAGTTTTACCTGTACCTGAAATACCTTCTAGAATTATAAGTTTACTAGTTGCAATACCAGCAAATAATTGTCGAATAGTATCAAGTGTATAATACAAATGAAGTTGACTTGCAGCAAAATTTCTAAAAGCATTACATAATTCTTCAAGTGTTAGGCCATCAATTTCCTTGATTTCTGAATTAAATGAAGCATATTCATAGTCAACATATGTAAGTTTTGGGAATCTAGAACTTGCTTCTTTAATAGTTTCGGTTGCTTCTTCTTGTTCTTTTTTAGTTATAGGGAAACCAAGTTCACCAGTTTTTAAAGCAAGGATTTTATCTTTTTCTTTGATAGTGTTAAATAATTCGTAATTTAAACGTTCAATTGTCTCTTGAAGTTCTTCTTTGTTGATTTCTCTTTTAACAAAACGAATATATTTTCTTAAAAGAAAGAAAAGTAAAACTCCAAGGCCACCAATTAAAAGAATAAGTAAAATGATAAAAATAACGTAAAAAATCCAACCACCAGCGCCCCAAGTTCTTGAATATTGATTAAATAATTCACCATAAGCTTTAAAATTTTCACCAACTGGGCCCCAAGGACTAGCAAATGCAGTATTAAAAAATGCTCCAAGATCTTGGAATACTCTTTTTAATACTTCACCTAAATATTCAAAAAATTCACTCATACAATGTACTCCTTGGTAACTTTAAACTTTATTAAACTTAAAAAAGCACCGTATTCAGATATACTAATGTTATCTTTGTCCCATCCTTCTATATATAAGGATAATACAAATCGATGTGGTATATCATGATTTAATACAATAAATTCATCATCAGTTGTAACATCTTCTAATTTTAAACTATTTTCATAGCTTCCAATAAATCCATTTTGAATAGATTGCTCAAAATTAATTTTGTACGAATCTTTACGATGATTAGCATTAAATGCGTTTAAATCAGCAAGTGGAAGATTATTTTCTTCACTAACTAATTCATAGACAAGTTTATCTTCATTTTGGTATTCACCAAACAAGATTTCTTTTTCTTTATCATTTTCAATATAAGACTCATAGAAACGATCACTATTTAAATCTAAATTTCCAAAAAATGCCGTTTCTTCTTCTTTATATGGATCTACGATGTAGTTTTTCCTATTTTCACTATCAAAAAGTCCAATTCTCATTGACTTTTTGATGTTATTTAAACCAGCTAGTATCTCTTCATCATTTCTTAAAGGATATTTAGAGCGCAAAGTATCAATCTTTGCTTTATTTGCTTCTTCATCTTCTTTAATATATGTATCTTCGCTAAAAGATACATAGATATCACTATCACTTCTTAAATAGATAGGAATAGAAAAATATCCACTACTAGCAACTTTACTTTCTTTAAATGTAGTTTCATCTTCAATATTTATTCTTTCATATCTTTTCCTAAATATTGGATTTTCACTCTCTCCATTTAAAAAGATGGATGAATACATCATTGAAACTGGTTCAAATTCTGTTACAACATATTTTTTTAATGCTTCACTAGGTACTTCGTTTTGATAGTAAATGACTTGACCGCTATCATTTTCAATTCCAATTTCTAAAGTTGGATCGCTAGCAAGCGAGACATTAAAATCTTGGAAACCTAAATCTTGACCACTAGCATAAAATGAAACTGTTAGACCAATAGAAACGCTAATTAATCCGATCAAAGAAAAAAGTAAAACAGCTATCTTTTTATCCTTCTTCATTGAAATCGAACTCCAAATTTAATTTAAAAAGATGATTTAATTCTCTATCAGTGAAATCTAAATCCCAGCCTTCTAAATAAATATCAAGTTTTAAAAAAGCAAGAGAAGACGAACTATCAATTTTTGTAATTAATTTTCTATCTTCAACAACTTCTTTATAACCAAGATACGATGAAGTTTCAAATTTAGTGTTTTCTAAATCAAGAGGGTAGATACCATTTTTATGTTCTCCTTTAAATGAAGAACCATTAAATTCTCCACTATCGCTACCATCACTTGTTTTATTATCTTTATATATAGGTGAATCATTTTTGACTTCACCATATAAATATTCTTTTTTGTAAAAATCATCATAATCATATAATCCATCTCTATCTAAATCTAAAAGTCCACCAACAGTGTCTTTTCCACTTTCATAATCAGATGGGGAAAATATAAAATTTTCATCGGAATTTTCAATATGTAGTCTAATTGTATTTTTGATATTTCCTGTTCCATCTAATTTGATATCTTTAAGATAGATATAGCCATTATTTAGATTAACGATGTCATTTTGACTGACTTTTTTTGCTCTAAAAACTAGTTCAAAATGACAATAATTCATTTTTTGTGCTTTTTCTTTTGTGCCAAAATCATTTACGTAATTATCAAGATAGTATGGTGATCTATAGAGATCAAATTGCTGATTTGATTCATATTTTGCACTCGTAACGCCATTAATCTGACTAGTTGCATAACCATTACTACTTAAATAATAGGATGTAACATCTTCACTTAATGTTGAATTTGCCCAATAGATTTGATTTTCTTCATCATAACTCAAACCATATTCTTCATAATTTTGAAGGCGTAATTCACTTTTAAAACCTATATCAAAAAGTAGAGAATCACCAATTGATGTTCCTCTATATAAGAAATAGGCATTAGTCATGTATTGGTACCACATGAAAGTAGTTCCAACTGTGGAGATTGTTAGAAGAACAATCATAACGCCCATTAAAGACATTAAGATATTCTTACCCTTCATTTGAATCCTCGTAAGCATTAATATCAATAGCTAGTTTTAAAAGTGTATTATTAGGAGTTGTTCCTTTCACTTGAACATCCGTACCTTCAAGCCACATGATTAAGGTATATCGTCTAATTTGTCCAGGTGCAAAGCGAGAAACTGAACTTTCAAAGACTTGTTCATCACCACTAAATTGAGTTGCGTGTCCATTAATGCATTCATAACTTGAATCAATTTTAGCATCAACACATGCATCGTAAGTAACTTCACCGTTTTCATCTAGTGCTGGTTTAGCTTCTTTTTTTGCAAAAGTTTCATAATTATGAGTATCATCTTCATTTTCATACCATCTAACACGAAGAATATCATCTAAAGAATATTGAACATTAGTTGGACGAATATTTTCAACAATATTAAATTTAATATCATATCTAGCAAAGGTATTTCCTGTATTCTTTACATAGAAAGTATGCTTAAAAAACTGCAATGCTGTCACCTCTTCAGTTTTTGGATTGATTCGTTCTCCAACTTTTCCATTCGATTCTTCAGAATCTAAATATTCATCAGTGTAATTCTTATTGATGAAACTATTTGAATATTGAATATATGAAGGTAACTTATCAAAAGTTTTGATTGTGTATGAATCAGTAAAATCTTTTGAATCTGAAAGAGATAGACTTACATCGAAGTTTTTAAGTCCAATAGTAAAACGACCTATACTCTTACCGATAAAAGGTAAAATGAAAAAAGGTGTAATCAATATTATACTAACGGACGTAACAAAAAGGACTATCGCTCTAAATCTTTTTCTTTTTACGTACTTTAAATCTACCATAAAAAATATAGGAATGATAATTCATTCAAACTACTATTATATATTTGTCCTAAAGAGTCCTATAAAATAAAAAACCAATCGCCTATCAACTGAAACTGGAATCAATTTTATGTCTCCCAATGAAGGCAACTGGCTAACTATATAATATAAGTCCCTCTAGTTTTGCGTCCATAGATCACTCTATGTTTGCTTTTCACAAAA
>CAMESA010000122.1 GCA_945935945.1 uncultured Mollicutes bacterium
ATTTGAAAGATATAAAGAGGCACTTGGATTACCTTTTGATTTATCAAAAATTGGTAATTAAAAAATATCTTCGCGAACAATTGTATCTTTTTGGTCAGGTCCAACTGAGATCAAAACAAATTTGATTCCAAGTTCTTTTTCAATAAATTCAACGTAGTCTTTAGCTTCTTGAGGAAGTTCATCATATGTTTTGCATTTAGAAATATCTTCATTCCATCCTTTAAATGTCTTATAAATTGGTTTACATCTATAAGTTTCTTTTAAAGATGCAGGCACATAATCAATAATTTTTCCATCTAGTTCATAAGCAGTACAAACTTTTATGTCTCCAAGTCCGCTTAAAATATCAAAAAGCATCAAAGCACCATGTTTAAAGCCATTAACATTTTGTGAAAATCTTAATTGAACAAGATCAAGCCAGCCAATTCTTCTTGGTCTATGAGTTACGACACCATATTCATGAGCTTTTTCTCTTATTGTTGTTGAAATTTCATCAAATAATTCAGTTACAAATGGTCCTTCACCAACTCGAGTTGTATAAGCTTTAATAATTGCAACGATTCCTTCAATGTATCCAATTCCAATACCAGAACCAGTTAAAGCACCACCACTTGTACAGTTTGAACTTGTAACATATGGATATGTGCCAAAATCAATATCAAGCATTGAACCTTGAGCACCTTCAAATAGGATTTTTTTGTTCTCTTTTCTTGCTTTTGCTAGAAATGAAACAGTTTCCTTCACATGTGGTTTTAAAAATTCAATTACTTTTTTATATTCTTCAATTGATGTTTCATAATCAATTGGATTTCCACCAAGTTCTTCTATTAATTCATTCTTTTCTTTTAAATGTTCTTTATAAATTTTAGGAAAATCTTCGTCAATGAAATCAGCAAAACGGATTCCATCACGTGAAATTTTATCAGTATAGCAAGGTCCAATACCTTTTTTTGTTGTACCGATTTGTTTTTCTTTTAATTTTCTTTCTTTTAAGCCATCAAGTTCGAGGTGATAATTCAAATCTACATGAGCTCTCGAGGAAATTATTACATTGGAACAATCAAAACCAGCTTCAATTAATGTTTGCATTTCTTTATAAACAGCTAGAGGATTTATTACCATTCCATTTCCAAGAATATTTATAGTGTTTTTATTAAAAACACCACTTGGAATTGTTTGAAGATGAAATTCTTTGCCATCAAACTTTACAGTATGACCTGCATTATTACCACCTTGATATCTGACAACAATATCAGCATTTTTTGAATATAAATTTGTAACTTTTCCTTTACCTTCATCGCCCCATTGAGAGCCAATAACTAAAATAGATTTCATTTTAAACCTCACTCAATGCCACAAGCATCATAAATTTTATCTATATTTTTAAACACATACTCATATGAAAACAGCTCATTTAATTCTTCTTTTGTAACTAAATTCATAATTTTTTCGTTATTTTCAAGCAATTCGCGCAAATTAATATGTTTTTCAAGAGCTTCAAATGCTAACTTTTGAACTAAATCATAGATTTCTTCTCGACTGATATCTTTATGTTCGATGATGTAATTCATTACTTTTCCAGAAAAAATTACACCATAAGTTGAATCTATGTTTTTAATCATATTTTCCTCATTAACAACGAGATTTTTTAACACTCTATTCAACCTTCTTCCAATATAAATGATTAAAGAGATATCGTCTGGTAAATAGATTCTCTCATTGCTTGAATGAGAAATGTCTCTTTCATGCCATAAAATGTTATTATCTAAAGCAATTTCATAACTAGCTTTAATAATTCTTGATAATCCGCAAATGTTTTCAGAACTTATTGGGTTTCTCTTATGTGGCATTGCTGAACTGCCTTTTTGATTTTTTGAAAAATATTCGTTAACTTCATTAACTTCAGTTCTTGATAAATGCCTGATTTCGGTTGCAACTTTTTCATAAAAAGAAGCAATCATCGTCAAAGAAGAAACGTACCCTAATAAACGATCACGTGAAAGTACTTGAGTCGAAATATTTGGACGATTTAGACCAAGATCATCAGCAACCAAACTCTCAATTTCATATGGCAAATTTGCAAAATTACCTACTGTTCCACTAATTTTTGCAACTTCAACAAATTGTCTTTCAAAATTAAAACGATCAATATCTCTTTTTAATTCATCATAAAAAAGAGCCCATTTTAATCCAAAGCTAGTAACCTCGCCATGTATTCCATGAGTTCTACCGATAATTGGTGTATTTTTATATTTGATTGCTAAATCTTTTAAAGTTAAAAGCAAATCATTTAAAACATCTAAAATTATAGAGTTTGATTCTTTAATATTAAGGCTTAAACTTGTGTCAACAACATCAGTTGAAGTGAGATTATAATGAACCCATTTTTTCTCTTCACCAAGCATTTCAGAGAGACTGCGAGTAAAAGCAATTACATCATGTTTTGTCTCTTCTTCAAGTTGATTTATACGATTTAAGTCGACTTTTGCAAGGTTTTTGACTTTTTCATAGTCAGAAACAGGAACAATACCAAGGTTTGCATAAGCCTTTAAAACACTTAATTCAACCTTTAAAAATGTTTCATATCTATTTTCTAAAGAGAATATTTTTTCTATTTCTTTTACGCTATAGCGACTAATCATTTTTCATTGATTCCTTTGCTTCAATTCCAAGTAAACTCAATGTTGTTTTTAAAGTGATTGCGCATGCTTTAACCAAAGAAAGTCTTTCTTTTGTCAATGCTTCATTATCTTTATCAATAACAGTTAAGTCATTATAAAAACTATGGAATAATTGAGCTAAACGATAAGCATAATTTGCAACAATATTGACTTCTTTTACTTTTGTTACATCTTCAAGAACATGTTTTAATTCTCCTAAATGTTTAATTAGTTGAATTTCCTTTTCATTATTTAATAATGAGTATGAATCTTTAATTTCGTAGCTATCATCTTTTCTTAAAATTGAAATCATTCTAGCGTATGCATATTGGATGTAATAAACTGGATTTTCATTTGATTGATTTCTTGCAAGACCAAGATCAAAATCTAAATGAGATATAATTGGTTTTGAGATAAAGAAATAACGTGCAACATCAACTCCAACATCTTCGCAAAGTTCTCTAATAGTTACAGCGTTCCCAGTTCTTTTAGACATTTTGACTTCTTCGCCATTTTCCATAAGTCTAACCATTTGAACAATAGCAATATCAAGATTGTCAGGATTGTAACCTAAAATTTTAAGTCCAGCTTTTAATCTAGCAATGTAGCCATGATGATCTGCACCTAAAATATCAATTAATTTGTCGTATCCTCTATCAAATTTATCCTTATGAAATGAAATATCTGGTGTGAAATATGTTAAACTTCCATCACTTTTAATCAAAACTCTATCTTTATCATCGCCAAATTCTGTTGTTTTAAGCCATAATGCTCCATCAAGTTCATATGTATAAGGAGTTTTTTTGACTTCTTTAAGAGCATTTTCAACTTTTCCACTTCTGTATAAATCAAGTTCGCTTTGATAATGATCAAAATGAATTCTGTATAAATCTAAGTCTTTCTTAATTTTATCAAGTTCTAATTTTGTTCCAACTTTCTTAAAATAATCTTTTCTTTCGATTGAATCATCATCGACCCATTTATTTTTATCTTGAGCAGCAATATCATGAGCAAGTTTTATAACATCTTTACCTTGATAACCAATTTTTGATAAATCAAAAGGTAATCCAAGTGCCTCTTTATATCTTTCAAAT
>CAMESA010000123.1 GCA_945935945.1 uncultured Mollicutes bacterium
ATATCAGATATCCTGTCTATCATTTAGACTTCGAATCATATCAAACTCCAATTCCTCCATCTGATGATACTTGGCCTTATGAACAAATTCCAACCCAATATTCTCTCCACATTGAATATGAAGATGGAAGATTAGAACATAAAGAGTTCTTGGGAGATACAATAGATCCTCGCAGAGAAATAGCTGAGTCTTTATGCAAAAACATTCCAGCAGATGCTTGTGTGACTGTTTATAACAAAATATTTGAATGTGGCCGTTTAAATGAGCTTGCTGACTTATTTCCAGATTTAAGGGAGCACTTATTGAGCATTAGCAACAACGTTGTTGACTTAATCGTTCCATTTAGAAACGGAAGCTATTATCACAAAGACATGGGTTCTAGCAATTCAATTAAAGCTGTATTACCTGCTCTATATCCAAATGACCCTGAGCTAGATTATCACGCTTTACCTGTTGTTCATAATGGCGGAGAGGCAATGGATATTTATCCAAAAATGTTAGTTGCTTCAATAGAAGAAAAAGAAAGAATCCGTGATGGACTCCTTCAATATTGTTACTTAGATACTTTAGCAATGGTTAAGGTTCTAAGAAAGCTTAAGGATTAGCTTTTTATATCGATTCCAAAAATAATTGTTCAAACAATTTTGATTTATTTTGATAACCAAACTTGTCAAATGCATTAATAATGTCTTGAACGTTCCCTCCTCAAATGGAAAACCTTTGAAATAATTCTTTTTATTTACATCAGCAATAAATTTACAAATTTTGCTATATTCAACAAACTCATATTTATCTTTCATTTCGGCTTCAATTTCTAATTCAATTTCTGCTTTCCTAAAATCTGGACAATGGCTTCAATGATTGTTATAAACAAAAACTTTGTTAATGTCGATTTTAATATAATCAATTATTTCGTGAGCAACATTACCTTCTACATCTGTATAGCTGCTTTCAAAAGGTTTATTCAATATAAAAACTTTATCTTTATAACAAATTTTTGTGTTTATTTTAAAATTTATTATACCATTCTTCATACATACGGCATGAGTAATAAGAGAATTTATCATTCTCTAAACGGAGGGATATCTCTTGCCTATTATCATTTTCATTACCGACCAAAACTTCATCTTAATCTTTATGTATTTATCTAATTTGTCTGCTTTAAGTTGATTTCTTATATTGTTGATGGTTATTGCTTCTTTTTGACAATAAAGTTTCCATCATCATCGACAGGAACAAGAACTTCTTCATTATGTTTTGCCAACATTTTAAATACCCATGTTTACATCAACATAACGTACTAATCAAATTTCGCGGATAAGTCTTCATTGTAGGAAGTATAAAGTCCTTGCGTTCTGGTTAGTTCTCCATCGCGGAGAACCAAAGAGTCACCACTACCTTTCAATTCAACATAATCACCAATTAATTTACGAGTTTCTTTTTTATCGTAATTTTCCTGGCAAATAATAGTTTTGAAAGATTTGAAGAAATCAATATCAGCACCCCATCCACTTATCTTTTGTGTTGATAAAATGATGTGGATTCCATATTTAAATCCATCCTTCATAAGTTCTAATAAAACGTTGTTTAATTCCTTATTTGCTATATCGGCATATTCATCAATAACTAACAAAATATATGGAAAATGATGGTTATTTTGTTTTCTAGAGGATTCAAAGTCGTTCTCTCCAATCGCCTCTTTTCTCTTATAGCACTCATTAATCAATTCTTTAATCTTAGCAAATAATTCGTCACCATTATTGATAATTGGGCAAAGCAACAATTCATTATTCTTGTATTGATTAAATTCAACTCTTTTAGAATCAAATAAAATCAATCTCACATCTTCAATAGTGTTAAACATTGAAGCGCCTTTAATGAATACGTGCAAAAAGACTGATTTTCCACTTCCTGTAGTGCCATATACCAATACGTTCTCAGCTTTGTTTATATCATCGTGAATAATTGAGTTTTTTCCTTCAGGACAGCCATAAACAACCTTTATAGGACAACCATCATTGATTTTAACCGCTCTGAAGAATGGCTCCCAAAATTTTAAAGTTAATGAATCTAACATAAATAATCCTTCTTGTTTTAAAAGTTATTTTCGACAAACTCAATGGCAAACTGAATTTGATACATATATCTTCTACCTGAATATTTATCAGAAGTCTTACCCAATACAGGATAAGATTTCTGATGATTTAAGATGTTTCTTCTCAAAGAGAAGTTTTCCTAGTGCACTGATTTGGAGCTTGTGAGATTTGATATATTTTGCTGTTTCTTTCTCACACTTCTTAAGAAGAGCTTCAATCTTCTTTTCCATCTTTCTACGCTTGATGGATGTTTCAGTTCTAGCACCTTGTTTAAGAACAGGAAGTGTTTCCCAGCAAGAGGAATAACCACACATATTGATCATGTTATAAGCATCAATACGCGCATTTTGTAAGTCATTATCGCAACCTCTAGAACCTCTACCACAGATAATCTTCTGAGCAAGGATACCAGCCATAGAGATTTTTATATCTGCAATCACTTTTTCGTATGGCCAAAACCCTCTTTCAACTTCTTTAGCGTGGAATTGACCACTTGCACCTGAAATGTTGAGTCTGTTGATTAAGAAGAATTGAGGGAATGCTTTAGCAACAACCGCATGACCCGCTTCATGAATTGCAACTTCTAAGTTGTCTTCTTCAGGAGTATCTTTAACTCTGTCTGTGATGTTATAGATTGATTTATCAATCATCTCTGAAGTAATGTTCTCAAAACCATTTCTGAGAACTAAGTCATTCACTACTGCTTTTACACCTGCACAGCTAATACCATTGAGTGATAAAGCTACTTCTTCATCGTCAAAGTCTTTAGGGAACTCAAGATTGAATTCTTTAAAGTGTTTTGTAAGAAGTTCTAATGCTTCTTCACCAGTTGGACATGGGATTTTGATGAGTTTTTCAAGACGACCATTTCTTAATAATGGGTCTGGAATCTCTCTTATATAGTTAGTAGCGGCAATCACTAAGATGTCATCAGATGATTCAACACCATCTAAGTTTTCTTGGAGAGCTCTCACTACTCTCCTTTCATTGTTAATAAGTAAATCTAATTCATCAAAGATAATAATGGCGTGACCTACTTCTCTAGCTTTATCAAATGTTTCACAGATACCTTCAGCAACATTGATTTGCCCACCTTGGAATACGAACACTGGGGCTTCACAACATCTAATGATTTCTTTAATTAATAAAGATTTACCATTGCCTGGTTCACCAAATAAGATGACACCTTTAGGAATGGATACACCTTTTTCTTTGAGTTCTTTAGAATGTTTGAACCAATCAATAACGGAAAGGAGTTCTTTCTTTTGATTTTTATAACCAATAACTCTACCTAATGGTTGTTCACCTTCTTCTAATTTGGAAGCATTAATTAATTGATAAGTAGAAGAATCTTTCTTGTTTTTGCTTAAATGAGACATTCTTTCTTCTGGTTGATCCATTTCATCAAAATCTTCATCATAAAGGAAAGGTTCATCCTCTTCTTCATTAAATTCATTTTCTTCATCAATTTTCTTAACTAAGTCAATCATGGTTTTACCTCTTTTTTTATTTTATTATATCATTGGATTTTTGCTGTGTTTTGAAATCTTTCAATATGTTCTTATATCAGTACATTTTATCTGCCATAGGTTTTGGCAATAATACCTGAATATTTGTTACTTCTTCTAATGATGTAACATCTAT
>CAMESA010000124.1 GCA_945935945.1 uncultured Mollicutes bacterium
TAACAATTTTAAAAGATTGGTCTGTAAATATATATTTGTTATTTTTTAAGCACACTAAAATGTATTGGTGATAGCGGTATTATAAAGATAGCTAAAAAGGAATGCGGACTTTTTTGGACTATATTTGCGTATAATTTAACGTATTATCTAACTTTTACACGATGTATCATCTAAGTTTTAAGATACGATTCACACTATGATATAAAAAACTAGTCAAAGGTCGAGTTTATTTATTCATATATTTTAAGTAATTCCTCAAGAGAAATATAAATTCCTGATTTCTCTAATTTATCTTTTCTTTGATTATAAAGAATTATAATTAATTCTTTGGTATCTTTCCCATAGTGTAGCATTCTATGGCAATTAGGGCATAATGAAACAATGTTTGCCTCGACATCTAAGCTATTATTAAATTCATTTTGCTTACTCAAAGGTATCAAATGATGAGCTTCCATATACTGATGTCCATTCTTTGTCATAAATGACTTATGCTCTTTATTTATACAGCAGTGATAAGATGAGCGAGCGATAACATTTCTAGCAAACTTTGCATTTCTCTTGTATCTATTTTCTGCTGAGTTAATTCTTTCTGGAATTGGTAAAGGGGTATTTACTTCCTCTTCAACATTCTCAGTATAAACATCAAGTGTAGATACAACTCCTTCATCATCATCTTCATCTAAACAAAGTCTATTTTTATATAATTCTTGTTTTAATTCAAATCCAGTAATGTTATCAACATTTAAATATGCACCCAAAGGAATATTGTCCATAGTATAAAATTCTCTATTTCCAGATTCCATTCTTCCAAGCATAGTGGAAATCGCTAAACTAGGATTATCAAATATGTAATCTTTAACTAGTTTATCTCCATCAACATAGCCACTATTTTTAAGTTTATTTCTTAAATCCACAATATTACTTCTAGTGGAATTTACGTTTATATTCCTAAAAAACGAACCAGCAAGAATTCTTACTTCTCCACTAGGTAGATAAAATCCACATATAGACCCGTCTTTAGTTTGAATTCTAAAAGGTTCAACAATAGGTCTAAGCATATTAATCCTTTAGCAAATTGAGAAGATCGCTATAATTAGAAACTTTTCCATATTTAACATTACTACTTGACATAGTTTCAAATAATTTAGAAGCACATTCAATCTTAGCACTCTCAACCTTTCTTAATTGTAAATTATCTAAACTTCCTTTTGTTTCAGCTATAAAATAAACGTGCTTTACTGATTCTTTCTTAAAAGCAATAGCCCAGTCAGGAGAATAATTTCCAACTGGAGTAGGAATATAAAATCCCTTTGGCAATTTTGCATAAACAACAACTTCATCAGCATTCTCTAAATCCTGTGCAAATTTCTTCTCACCTTTAGAATCCTCAAAGATGTAGTCTTGAACACTCTTTTTACCTTTAAACGCTTTTATAAAATCAGCTTTAGATTTTTCTTGCGTAAAAATATTACTATCAAAAGGAGCTTCATCAGTTTTGTTATAGGTTACATGTTCAACAATCATGGTGGCTTTTTGTTCGTTAATAATAGTTGATACTTTTTTAATAAATTCTTCTGGATTAACTTTAAATAATCCGAATTTCATCGGACTAATCCCTTTAAGAATCATCGCTACTGTTTTTCTTGTTAATTGAGTTTTTTCTCTAATCTTGCCTAAAAGATCACATTCAATGTTTTCGCTAGCAAAAGAGTTAATAGCATCACTATGCGTTTTCGCATTTTTGAAAGACTGACCGTTGTCAATATCGTCTTTAACAATTTCACTTTTTTGTTCTCCAGTTTCGACCGTATAAATAAGTCGAGTTACATTTAAATCTCTATCCATAGCAGCAATACTATTTTTAATTAATTCATTGGAATCAAAGTCAACAGTATAGGCATACTTATGATTTATACAATTCCATAATTCTTTGAATTCTTCTTTATAGAAATTATCATTTAAGCCATTAGTTTCAACTTTTGTTGAGTTTCCATCTTCAATTTCTATACCTACTGAATTGTCATACACTCTTCTTATAAGTTTATTGATTCCTTCAGCCATTGGTTGTAACTCATTAGGAAGTGGCTTTAATGTATCATTTTCTAAATCATTCTTATAATTATCTGTCACATTTCCATCCATATCAATATATTGATTAGACACCAAGTAGAAATAAATTTGTCTTGCTTGATTTTGTGTTAAAGATACCACATCGCTTTTGTCATTAAGTTCCACCCTCTTATTGATGAAATAAGATTCACTAACCTTCGTAGGCCTATCAAATAGATTTTCTTTAATTTGAGTTTGTAGTCCTTTAACAAATTGATCATATGATTCGTTAGCAATAACAGTTAATTTGTTAATAGAATGGAAATTAATTGATGGAACTGTTGAATCCATTCTTTCACCATCTTTATTGACGCAAATACGCAATCCACGTCCTACTTCTTGATGTCTTTGAACATCGCTCGAAGAGTGCTTTAATGTACAAATTTGAAAAACGTTTGGATTATCCCATCCTTCACGCAAAGCAGAATGTGAGAAAATAAATCTTGTAGGTTCATCAAAAGATAATAGTCTTTCTTTATCTTTTAAAATTAAATCATATGCAGATGTATCGTCTGATTCATCACTATTTCTTTTTAATGGTGAATTGCAAACCCTGCCTTTCTTATCTATTGAAAAATAACCATTATGCGTTTTACTAACCTCTATTGAGTTTAAATATTGATCATAAGGAGTGTTAAGAATCATTCCTCTAGAATTTAACGCTCTAGTATATTCTTCTTCAAATATTTTCCCATAAATTCCTAGTTGAGGGTTTCCTTCACTATCATATACACGATATTTAGCAACTTCATCGATAAAGAATAAAGACAATACTTTAATGCCTTTTTCAAACATCTCTTCCTCTTTTTCTAAATGGGACAATATTGTTTCTCTAATTTGAATTCTTCTAATATCGTTTTCTGAAACATCTCCTGTGGAATTTCCTACAGACAACACATCTCCATTTAAAAATGTTACTGTTCCATTAATTGGATTGATTTCAGAAATAATGAATCCGTCTTTGTATTGTTCCATTTCTTTTGATGTTCTATAAAGATTATCTCCAACATCAAACCAACGTGTTTCTCTATTGATGGACTTATTATAATCAATTTCTAACTCAATTAACGCTCTTGGGGGTTTATCTGGTGATACTTGAATCTTTTGAAGATACAAATATCCATTTGTACCTCTTAAATTCTTTACTTGGAATCCTTTAACTTCAATCTTTTTAACTAGTTTTTGATTATAGGCATCAAGAGCATCAAGAACATAAACTAAATTATGTTGCTCTCTGTGTGTTGCAGAATAATTAATAACAAATAATGGATTGAAATTTTGTAAAGATTCTTGAGTAGCTGTACCACCCATCTTTTGTGGCTCATCAAGAATTAAGATTGGTCTATTCTTTGCTATTACATCAATTGGTCTTCTTGATTGGAAATCATCTATTTCGTCATAAATTCTTCTATTTTCTGCTCCACGAGCATTGAATGCTTGAATATTGATAATCATTACATGAATAGAATTATCTTTACTAAATTCATCAATTTGTCCTAAATGACTCGAATTATATATAAAAAAACGAATCTTTTTACCATACAAGTCCATAAAATGTTCTTGAGTTTGTTCTAAAGACTTTTTAACTCCTTCACGAATAGCTATGGAAGGAACAACAATGATAAATTT
>CAMESA010000125.1 GCA_945935945.1 uncultured Mollicutes bacterium
AGCAGCTTGTTCTTTTTCTCTTCTTAAAGTTGCTTCAACTTCACTTCTATATTCAGCAACAGTTTTTGCATTTCCACCAAGTTCAGCAACATATTCATCTGTTAATTCAGGAAGTACTTTTGTTTTAATTTCGTGAATCATACAAACAAATTTAGCATCTTTTCCAGCTAATTCTTTAACATATTGTTCTGGGAAAGTAACTAGAACATCTTTCTTTGAATCTGGTGTAGCACCAACTAATTGATCTTCAAATCCAGGAATGAATTGATTTGAACCTAAAACTAATGAATAATTGTCAGCACTTCCACCTTCAAATTCTTTACCATTGATGTAACCTTTGAAGTCAAAAATAACTGTATCACCCATAGCTGCTGGTCCTTCTTTTAATTGAAGTTCAGCGTTATCTTCTAAGTTTTTGTTGATTCTTTCTTCAACATCTTTTTTGCTAACTTTAACTGGTTTAACAGCAACATTTAAGTCTTTGTATTGTCCAAGTTCAACTTCAGGAGCAACTGTAATTGTGAAAACAACAGTATATCCATCAGCGTCAACCTTTGTAATTTGGACTTCTGGTTGTAAATATGGGCGTAATTTGTGTTCACTGACTACTTCTGCATATGCTTCATTTAAAGAACCATGAATTGCTTCTTCAACAATTGCTTGTTCTGAAATAGATTTTTTTGCAATATCAAAAGGGACTTTACCTTTTCTAAATCCTTTAGCACTAACTTGTGAAGCTAATTTCTTTAATGCTTTATTTTTTGCATCGCTCCATTTTTCGCCACTAACTGTAGTTGTAACTTCAAAAACAGATGCAGCTGTATTTTTAATTTCTGATGACATTTTTGTAATCCTCCATGCAAAGTAAAATTATACATTAAAATGTATAATAGAGTAAAGAATTATTTGATGAATTTCGACAATTATTTTTGGTCTTCATTTTGACCAATATATGCAAAATATTTCTCAATTTTTTTCAACATCTTTTCTTCTTTTTCTTTTAATTTTATATTGCTTCGATATAGATAATTTTTCGTCAAATCGACATTAAAAATTTCGCTTGCAAATAGTAAAACTGCATTTAAATAGTATACGCAATTTTCATAATTAGATATATAATTTGGAAATACAATAAATGAACTAGAAAGTAACAAAAATTTAACAAAATCTGCAATATAAAAATCTTTAATAAAATCGTCAATTTCTTCGATTTCTTTATTTATAATATAATAATGGTCGTTTAACGATTTTTCTAAGTCGATTGGCGCTAAATTAAAAATAGAATCTTCAATTTTAAAAATAAATTTTCTCGTTTCTTTTAGATACGCTAATTTTTCAAAAGCAGCTGCAAACATAAAATCTGCAATTGGGTTTTCAATTATATAATTTATCAATATTTCTCGAATTAATTCGATATTTTTTGAGTTTTTATTAACGCGTGTGAAAGCATTAACAGCATCAATAAATTGTTTTCTATTAAGCAAAGATTTTAACTCTTCAATATCAATTAAAGCTTGATTATAGACATAATCTTGATTGAATTCTTCAATGTTTTCTTCGTAAAATATCGGTAATTGATCAATGAATTTTTCGATTGAATTACTGTTATTTTCATATTTTTTAAGCTTATTAATTTCATCAGCAATTTCGTCAACATCATAGCCTATTGACATTAATATTTTTGTATACAACTTTAAATATGAATTAATTGAAAAGTAGCACATTTTTTCTTTATTTAAAATGACATAATCATACCCATCATAAACGCGTCCTAAATAGAGATAAGAAAATGCTTTTAAAAACATTGACGATGGATCTAAGCACTTGTCAGCTTGCTCGATTATTTCGTCATAATTTTTGTTCTTATATAATTCTAATAAATATTCTAATGTTATCTCTTTATTCATGTAGTTTTGTAAATAGTTCGTTTGCTACGTCTTCTGGAATTATCTGTTTAATCTCCTCTAAAGTTGCTTCTTTTAGTTCTTTAATTGATGGAAAAGCTTTAACCAATTTTTCTTTTCTTTTTTCTCCTAATCCTTTTATATTATCAAAAATAGAATTAAACACGCTTTTATTCCTTTTTTTAATATGTGTTGTAATTGCGTAACGATGCACTTCATCTTGCATTCTTGTTAATAAGAAAAATAATTTTTTGTTTTCAATTGGATGAACGTTTAAATTTGAATCCATTAAAGAGTCAGTTCTATGTTTGTCACTTTTTACAAGCCCAGCTACTGGAATATCAATTTCTAGCTCTTTTAATACTGCATTTGCCACTTCTATTTGGGTTTTGCCACCATCAACGATGATTAAATCAGGAAATTTTTGATTTTCTTCTTTTAATCTTGAATATCTTCTAGTTAAAGTTTCATGCATACTTTCAAGGTCATCCTTAGTGTTATATCCTTGAATATTGAACTTTCGATATAAACTTTTTGCTGGTTCGCCGTTAATGAAAGCAACCATTGCACCTATTGCGTTTGTTCCAGATAAATGGGAATTATCAAATAATTCGATATATAATGGCGTTTTTATGCTCAAAATTTGCCCTAATTCATCAAGTAAAGAACCTAAATCATCATCAAGTTTTGCAGTCAAAAAATGTTCATCAAGCGCTTCTTTTGCGTTTATTTCAACAGTTGAAAGAACATCGTGCATTGCTCCAATCGATGGAGAAAATATATTTGCGCTAAGATATGAAGATAAATAATCTTTTATATCAGAATTTGAAACATAAACCTCTTTTGGCATTGGATTAGCTTGATAATATTGATAAATAATTTCACTAACAAATTCATTAATTTCACCAATAATTTCATAGCAAAATGTTCTTTTTGATAGCAATAATCCTTCACGATATGAAAAAAGAGCTAAAGAAAGATAGTTTGAGCGAGTATGAAAAGCAAAAAAATCTCGATTTATTTTATCTTTAAATTCGACATTTTGTTTTTCATTAATATGATTTAATTCATCAAGTATCGTTTTGTATTTCTTAGCGCTTTCAAAATCTAAAACTTTAGCATAATTGTTGATTTTTTCTTTAATTTCGCGAATAATTTCGCTATTTTTTCCTTTTAATAGGTTTCTTATTTGATCAATTATTGGTTCATATTCTTCTTTTGTAACTTCATTTATACAAGGTGCTAAACATTTTTTTAAATGGTAATAAATGCATGGTGATTTAGGAATTGAGTTGCATTTTCTAATTGGAAATAAAAAATTAATGATATCGATAATATCATACGCTGCACTACTATTTGGAAATGGTCCAAAATATTCACATTTTTTATCTCTTGCGCTCCTTGTTAAGCTAACATAAGGATGTTTTATGTCTTTATGGAGTGCAATATATGGATAATGTTTATCATCCATCAACATAATGTTGTAACGAGGATGATGTTTTTGAATGAGATTCATTTCAAGAATTAGAGCTTCTTTTTCACTTTTTGTAATAATTGTCTCAAAGTGATCAACATGATGCACCATAGCTTGAGTTTTACCGCTTTGTGGACGCAAAAAATATTGTGAAACTCTTTTTTTGAGATTTTTTGCCTTGCCAATATAGATAATTTCATTATCAATATTATGCATTAAGTAGCATCCAGGCTCGTCTGGAAGCAAATCTATTTGTTTTTTTAAGATTTCGTTCATTTTAAAATGCAGATAGTTGAACCGCCGCCGCCTTCAAGCTCGTTTCCAATATGAAATGACTTAACACTTGATTT
>CAMESA010000126.1 GCA_945935945.1 uncultured Mollicutes bacterium
TATATCATGGAAGAAAAAGAAGGTTTAAGTTTAGGTGATATTTTTCGTATTATCGGAAGATATTGGATTGGTTTACTTGCAACAATTTGTGTTGTAACAGGAGCTGGATTTATTGTCGGCTCTAAATTATCAAAACCAACATACTCTGTAAAACACGATGTCACTATTTCTTATAAGGATCAAAATAGTAGTTTAGCTATAATTGGAACAGCAACAGATTTCATTACTTCAAGTGAAATTTTCAAAGAAACAGCTAAAATCGTAAATAATAGCGAATATAAAGGCAAAACTGGCGATATTAATCCAATCGCTGATGTTAAAGAATGCCTTTCATTAACTACAAGAGATAAATCTGTTGTTCTTGAAGTTACATATACATCAGCAAGAAAAGAATTAGTCGTTGTTGTTATGAATGCTTATTTAACAGCAATTGATCAAGCTAGCGATGCTATTGATGCTCAAGATCCAGTTTTTGCCCCTCTTAAAAAAGGAAACGGAACAGGTTATAAAATTGAAGGCGTTGCAACAGAAGATGAAATTACAACAAAAGTTACATCTAAGAAGATGATTTTATTAGTTTCTGGTGCTTTAGGATGCGTTTTTGCACTAATTTATGTATTTGTAAGATATGCAACAGATAAAAAGATTTATGATCTTGAAGCTATCTCCAATAAATATCAAATTAAATCATTAGGAAATGTTCCTGAATTATCTGATTCAAAAGGAGAATAATTTCATGAATAATTTTATGTTTAAAACTTTAATCGAAAGAAAGTTAATTGATTTAAATTCTAAAGCTGGAAAAGCATATCAAAAAATTAAAGCTTCTCTTGAAGTTGCAATTAGAGAAAAAAAATCAAAAGTTATTGGATTTATTTCTGTAAATCATAACGAAGGAAAATCAACAGCATTATTAAATATTGCAAATTCTTTTGCTTCAATTGGTAAAAAAGTCCTTGTTATTGACGCTGATAACAAAGGAGCATCATTACATTTATATTTTGCTTTACCAAACGAAAAAGGTCTTTCTGATATCATTCTCGATGATGCAAAAGTTGATGAATGCATAGTTTCCACTGGTCAAAATTTTGATTTAATTACATCTGGAAAAGAAGTTGAATACACAGATTCTATTTCAGGAAGTGACAAAATTTCAAAATTATTAGATGAATTAAAAGAAAAATACGATTTAATTTTTGTAAATGTTGCGCCTACAAAATCATCTAATGATGCAGTATTATTAGCTCACGTAATTGAAGGATTTGTTTTAGTTATTAAGAGAAAATCAACAAAATCCACTGATTTAGATGACGCGCTTAAATATTTGACTTTAAATCAGAAGGTTAACTTGATTGGTTTTATTGCAACCAATGCAAAAAGTAAGTAATAAGAGAAAAATGTTATATAATTAGAGAGTACAATTGTACTTTCTTTTTTTGGAGGAAAATATGCCGAGTTCGCTAGTTCATTATATTTTTGCAAAAAGTTCAAAAAGCGAAGCAAATAGTGCTTATTGTCTTGGTTCACAAGGTCCTGATCCATTTTTTTACTATGGATATACATCAATTAAGGCAAAAAACACAAAAACAATTAGACAATTTGGAACATTCCTCCATAAAATCGATCCATATAAAATATTTTCTTTCTTAGTTGATTATATAAATGAAAATAGAGACGATGAAGAATTGCTAAAAAGTTTTAGCTATGGACTTTTATCACATTATATTTTAGATAGAGTCACTCATCCATTCATCTTTTATAAAACAGGTTTTCCATTATCAGAACAAAAATATTCATATGCTCATTCACGCTATGAATCAATTTTAGATGTTTTAATTGCTAATAAATTCAATTATTCATTAGATTATGTTGGAATTTTGGCTCTTTGCGATAAAGATCTAAAAATTGTTTCAAAAATGTTTTCTGAAATGGCAAAAGCACTTAATTATGATGGAATTGGCGCTGACGATTACTTTGCTTCAGTAAAAACAATGAGGACTGCAGCAAAAATAATTAATCCAAAACATAGTGGTCTAAGAACTTATATAATTAATAATCATCTTAAAATGCACACAATTAGAGCGATGAGTCATCCTTTCTATGAGGAAATTGACAAATCAATTGATTATTTAAATTTGGAACATTCTGAATGGTTTAGTTGTGTCAATAATGTGTCGAAAGGAACTTCATCATTTATAGATTTACTTGATGATGCAAGGCTTTCATATCTTGAGATTGAGAATATTTTTAATGATTCATTAATCGATTCTGCAAAGAAAAGTCGACTTGATAACTACATTAAGGAGAAGAATCATAATGGCTTTAAAACTGATTCTGAACTTAAATTTTTTGATGAGGAATTTTCAAAAATCGTACAAAATAGTTGAGTTCTGCAGGGTTTTTGAGAAATTTTGAGGAAATTTTTATATGTTTTCACCAAATAAATTACTAGATGAATATTTTGCAAAACATCCATCATCTGATAGAAATTCTTATGATGAAGAGGTTTTTCATTCTTTCATAATTGATTATGCAACAAAGAATCATCTTGACCTTGAAATGATTTATTCAAAATTTGATGAGGATACTTTTTATCAAGAAGAGAACAAAACTGATGAATTAGTTTGTAAAGAAGTTGCAAAATATTATGACAAAAGTATTTATTTAAAACTAATTTACGAGCTTACGAAAGAACCTCTTTCAATCAATGAACAATTAAATATTGTTGATAGTTTTAATTTAGAACTTTCTGAAAAGCTACTATCAAAAGATTCAATATATTCTGAAAATTACAAATTTAAATTTTTTGATACAATCCGTTTTTTATATGGTTTACATTATGAAAGAACTAGATATGAGAGAATCTCAAAATTGCTTTATGTTGATTTCTTAAAAGATCAAAATCTAGAAATGCTTTCAGATTTTGTCTATGCATTTAGAAAAAGAGATTACGAAACTTGTTATGAAATCTTAAAAGATCCTGCAATTTTTAATGATATTTTATATTCAAACATCTTAAATTTTTATTTAGCACTTGCACAACATGATTACAAACTATGTGATCAGAGCGTTTTAAATATTGATTTTAGAAACCCATATATTGCTAATTATTTAAAATTTAATTTTAGCAGCATTTCTCCATTTGAAAAATTTAGTGGAGATTTTATCTCTTCTTACGTAAAAATGAATCGCGAGGATCAACAATATCTTGAATATTTTGCATTTTTATCAATATTTAGAATTATTTCATACAACAATGAAATGGTTGAAGATTATTCTCTTTCTTCATATCGAGAAAATTATGCAAAATTAAATCTCAACAACGCAGAAGAAAGTTTCATTGTTTATATGATTATCAGAACTCAAATTCTTGGTAATTATTCAAACAACACAGATTACAAGGTTATTTTCAATGATATTGGTAAGCCAAAAGGAAAAAAGAGGAAAAAAGGATCACTTAAAGAAGAAGAACAAGTTTTTTACACATTTTTAGATACACTCGTTGATAAATGTTATTTTGATAAATCTACTAGAATGGAAAATAATGAGGTCCTTGAAGTCCTTGAACTTAATGATTATTCTTTGATTCTCTTCAAATCAATGATGACTTCATCAAAAATTGTAGATTTAATGACCGGGAAATTATTTGGGGTAAATAAATGATTTGTCAGTATAAAAAAAGATATACAATCACAACTAACATGTTGGAT
>CAMESA010000127.1 GCA_945935945.1 uncultured Mollicutes bacterium
TTTGCAAAAGAATTTGTCCTTATTGCGATTTTGTTAAATGTATGTACAACGAATCATTTCTAAATCAATATCTTGTAGAATTAAAGAAAGATTTAGATCAATTAATTCAAAAAAGATATAAATTCAAAACAATATATATAGGCGGTGGAACACCGTCTATTTTGTCTTCTAGCCAAATTTGTGATTTATTTTCAAAAATTACTCCATTATTAGAAGACAGTTATGAATTTACAATTGAATTAAATCCTGAAAATATTGACGAAAATATATTAAAAACATTAAAAAATAACAAAATCAATAGAATTTCTATCGGAATTCAAACTTTTAACACAAGATTACTAAAACTAATTGATAGAGATTATGCCATTGATATACCTTCAAAAATTGAACTTGCAAAAAAATATTTTTCAAATATTAATGTTGATTTGATTTATGGAATTTTAGATGAAACTTTTGAAGAATTAAAACATGATGTCGAGGTATTTTTAAAATTAGATGTACCTCATATTTCAACATATTCTTTAATTATCGATGGTCCATCCTTATATAATATAAAAGGATATAAGGAAACATCAGATGAAATTCTAAGAAAATATTACGATTATATTTTAGATAATTTCAGAAAAAATGGTTTTTCAAGATACGAAGTTAGTAATTTTGCAAAACCAGGTTTTGAGTCAAAACACAATATAACTTATTGGAAAAATGAAGAATATATTGCACTTGGAGTTGGTGCGAGTGGATATATTAATAATATTAGATATAAAAATTCAGCATCCTTAACTAAATATATAAAAGGAATAAGAGATGGCGTTAAAGAAGAAGTGTCACAAAAAGATGATATTGAATACTTTTTGCTATGCAATTTAAGACTTCAGGAAGGTTTTTTGTTAGAAACATTCAAAAATAGATATAATATCGACATTTTAGACTTAAAAAAGTCAGAAATTAGCGATTTAATAAATAGAAACTTAATAAAAATAGAAAATAATAGGTTGTTTTGCACTGATGAAGGCATAATGCTCTTAGATTTTGTTTTAGAAAAATTGTTCTAAAAAAGAAATTTTAAAATTTTTAGCACTTTTTTGTTGACAGTGCTAGATAAGTCTTTATAATATAGTTAGCACTTAAAGAAAATGAGTGCTAGAGGTAGTGATTATGGGGCTTACTAGAAAACAAACTTTATTAAAATTAATAGTTGAAGATTTTATTAAGACAGCTGAACCAGTTGGTTCGAACTATCTAATTCAAAAATACAACTTAAATATTTCAAGCGCGACAATCAGAAATGAGATGAATGCACTTGAAAAAGAAGGTTTGTTAGAAAAAACTCATACATCCAGTGGAAGAGTTCCTTCAAATGAAGGTTATAAATATTACATTGAAAACTTAAGAAACTCACAAATTGATGAAAATGTCAAAAACGAGATTAACACAATCTTTTCAAAAACTGCTTCAGTAGATGAAGTATTAAAAGAAAGTTGTGAAATTCTCTCACACATGACAAATCTAGCAAGTGTGGTTCTTGGACCAAGTGCTGATGAAGAAAGACTTGTTAGCATTCAACTTGTACCAATTAATAGTTTCACAGTTACTGCAATATTTGTTACCGACAAAGGTTATGTTGAAAACAAAACATTCAATCTTAAGGGTGATTTAAATATTGAAGACATCAAGCAATGTGTAAGTTTACTAAATGAACGTTTAAAAGGAACAAAAGTAAGCTTATTAGTTGAAAAAATGTCCAATATCAAGCCAATTCTTAGCGAATATATAACAAATTACAACTTCATTTATGATTTATTGATCAAAACATTCTACGATATCGCTTCAAAAAGAAGCGGAGAAATTTATGGAAGAGAAAACTTATTGACTCAACCTGAATTCAAAGATAATCCAGAAGAACTTAAAAAACTATTTGGATTATTCAACTCAAAGCAAGATATCATTAGCATAATTGAACAAGCTGGAAATGATATCTTAATAAATTGTGGTGATGTCGAAGAAAATTATGAAGATGTTGGAGTTATCTCAAAAGATTTAATCGCTAACGGAAAATCAATGGGGAAAATCGCAATTATTGGGCCTACAAGAATGGATTATTCAAATGTAATTAATACATTAGAATATGTTGCAAGTAAAATAATGGAGCACTTTTCATATGAAGGTATTCAAGAAAAAGAAGGAGAAAGCACAGATGGAAAATAAAGAAGAAAAAGTTCAAGAAAAAACATCAGCTACTCAAAAAGAAGACAAAAAAGAAGAAAGAAATGTTGAAGAAGAACTTTTAAAAGCCAAATCAGACGCTGAACATTGGAAAAATGAGTATTATAAAGCTTATGCTGATATGGCAAATTTAAGAAAACAGATCGAAAAAGATCATAGAGAATCTCTAAAATACAGAATTGAAGGATTCGCTGAAAATTTATTAAGTATCTTAGATGCATTCGATATGGCTTTAAAAAATAAACCAACTACAACTGAAATGAAAAACTACTTAATTGGATTTGAGTATGTTCACAATTCGTTGTTGAGTGTTCTTGAAAATGAAGGAATTCAAATTCTTGAACCAAAAATTGGCGATAAATTCGATGAAAATACTATGCATGCTGTTGAAGCAACGGAAAGTGATGGCGAAGAAAACTTAATTACAGAAGTTAGAATGAAAGGTTATAAACTTCACGATCACTTAATCAGAGCTGCAATGGTAGCAGTTAGTAAACATCCAAGTCCTAAGGATGAAAAAGAAGAGGACAAAAGAGAAGAAGAATCTCAAGCTAAAGAATAAATATAAATTAATCAGGAGGATTAAATTATGGCAAAAGAAATTATTTTAGGTATCGATTTAGGTACAACAAACTCAGTTGTTAGTTATCTTCAAAGTGATGGAACTGTTAAGGTTATCCCAAACCCAGAAGGAACAATGACAACTCCAAGTGTTGTCGGATTTAAAGCAAATGGTGAAGTTATTATTGGTAATGCAGGTAAAAGACAAGCAATTACTAACCCAGATACAGTTTCAAGTATTAAAAGATATATGGGTAGTGATTATAAAGTTCACATTAACTCAATTAATAAAGATTTTACACCACAAGAAATTAGTGCAAAAGTTCTTGCATATATGAAATCATATGCTGAAAAGAACATTGGTCACGAAATTAAAAAAGCAGTTATTACATGTCCAGCTTACTTCAACGATGCACAAAGACAAGCAACTAAAGATGCTGGAACTATTGCAGGTCTTGATGTTGTTAGAATCATCAACGAACCAACAGCAGCAGCTCTTGCTTATGGTTTAGGTAAAGATAAGAGTGAAAAAATCTGTGTATTCGACTTAGGTGGTGGTACATTAGATGTTTCAATTCTTGATATCGGTGATGGTACATTCGAAGTTGTTTCAACAAGTGGTGATAACAAATTAGGTGGCGATGACTGGGATAATGTCGTTGCTGAATGGATCAGAGCACAAATCAAGATTGAATTTAATCAAGATATTTGCGACAAAATGGCTCTTCAAAGATATAAAGATGCAGCAGAAAAAGCAAAAATTGAACTTTCAAGCAATCTTTCAACAACTATTTCATTACCATTTATCGGAATGGGAGCAAATGGCCCTATAAGCTTTGAAACAACATTAACAAGAGCAAATTTTGAAGCAATGACAAAACATCTTTTAGATAGATGTATTTCACCTCTTGAAAAA
>CAMESA010000128.1 GCA_945935945.1 uncultured Mollicutes bacterium
AACTCGACTTGACATAAACTACCAAATAAAATAGCTGTATTTTTGTTTAAAACAACTTTTTTCGCACTTACAGATTCATTCGGAATGATAATATTCTGCATTTGTCTATCGATTTTCGAAAGTATTGAATTATCAATTGATGTTCCTGGTGTCTCATAAATATAGTTTTTATCACTAATTGGAATGCTATATCCTATTAATTCAGTGTCTGCAAACTTATGAGTTGTAATTACTTTATTGGTTTTATTTGAGTAATTTTTAATTAAACTTTCAATTAAAGCTGATTTACCACTTGTACTCGCCCCTAAAAAATAAACATCTCGATTATTACTATATTTTAAAATCGCATTATACATTTCATGAATGCCATAAGTTTTATTTACTGTTGATGTTGTAACAACATCTAAAACATTTAATTTAATTTCGTTTAGTTTTTGTTTTACATATTCTTTAATTTTTTCTTCTTTAAGATCAACTGGTAGCAAATCTCTCTTATTTCCAACCACTAAAATATCTAAACCGTTTAATAATTTGATTATTTTGTTAATAAACGAACCTTCAAAACTAAATAAGTTAACTACGTAAACGACTAAGGCATTTTTTCTTTTAATTTCTTCTAATACCTTCGTATATTCTTCATCAAATGATGCTTCTTTTGGGCCGTTAGAGAACTTTTCCGTTGAAAAACAATTGTTGCATAACAAAAATCCTTCAGGATATTTATTAATAATGTTGAAATCGATATATCCTTCTTTTGTCTCATCTTCGCATTGAAGGATAGCTCCACAATGATAACACCTTTGAATTTTTGATAGTTTGTCCATTATAATTCTCTCCAGCTTTTCATTTTACCTTTCTTTGTTAAATATTTCCTAATGTATTTATCGAAAAATTTGTTAATTTTTGTGAAAAATTGATCTTTTGGAACTAAATTCTCGCATAAAATCGTCTTTATTTCTAAACGATTGCCAAACCAAACGTCAGTAAATACTTGATCGCCAATAATTATTGCGTTATTTTTATCTATTTGATTTTTTTTGATAAAAGACTTTAATTTGAATATTAATGGCTTTCTAGTACTGTATAAATAGTCACAATTTAACGATTTTGCGTATTTTGATACTCGTTTTTTAGTGTTATTTGAAATAACAATTAATTTAATACCTTTTTTCTGCACTTTATTTTTGAAATCAATTGCTTTATCTGATGCAATTTCAGAATAATAAGCATCAAGCGTATTATCTAAATCACAAAAAATATATTTAATTTTATTTTTTACAAAAAAGTTAACATCAATATCGTAGATGTTTTGTGAGACAGCAAATGGAGTTAATCTTGTAAACATATATACATTATAATATATAATTCATTTTATTAAAATATTTGTAGGTAAAATCAATCTTTACATTTCAAAAAATAAGTCTAACTACTAAAGACCTACTAGAAATATACTAGAAACCTACTAGAAATGTACTAGAAACCTACTAAAAAACTACTATACGCAAAAAATATGTATTTTTTATTCAGTTTAGTTTAATATATAGATATGAATTTTAAGGAAGCAGATTTTAATGTAAAACTAGCCAATGTCTTAATGATATTTGGCGGTTTCTTTACTATATTTATACCAATTATAGGTGCTGGTTTTTTTATTGCATCCATTTGTCTAACTTATTCACGAATGAACACAAAAATGGCACATACTTTTGTGGCTGCATTATTAGGCTTAATTTCTTGTTTAATAATTTTTATTATCTCTATAGTTAATACTCTTTAATCGCCCATATCATCAAAAATTGATATTTGCTCAACTCTCTCCTCGTGTTCTTCTTCAGGAGAGTTTTTTTCTTTTGTAGCAATTGTTACTAATTTTATCTTTTTATCTTTTGGCTGTTCTTCTTGTGGTTCACCAAAAATATTTAATTCAACAGGTGAAACTACATTTGATGAATATTCGACTTTAAATTTAGAATCAACTATTTCGGCGTTATCGTTAAACACTGCCACTATTGATTTTGATTCAGGTAATTCTGGAATTGAACACTTGCAATATTTATCAAGTGATGTTGTATGATAATCATCAATAGTTAAATTTAATAAAGATCCATCACTAATTAAACAATTTAACTTTGTTGGTTCATTGATATTTGGAACCTTTCCAACAAAAATTGTTGAATGACAATCATTTTTGAAGCTTTTTAGTACTTGTTCTTTACCTTTGTAACGTTCTTTTAGTTTTAAAGAGTTAATATCAACAATTTTTATCATGCCTTTATCAGTTAAAAAGATTAATTTTGCTCTTTCTTTACTGCTAAATGAAATACAGCTCATTGGAATGTCGCTTGGACCTAATTTTGAGAATAATTTGACCCCAGATGCTTTTGGTTTTGAAATTGGGACGTTACTTTCATTGATATATGTGTAATATCCTTCTTTTGTTGTTGTTAAAATGTTTGAATTTCCATTTAATAAGCATGCATCAACCAAATAATCAGAGTTTAAAATTTTCATTAATCCAGTTGGTTTTGTGGTTAATGATGAATTGATGTCAAGTAATGATGTTTTTTTGATGTTTCCTTGGCTTGAAACTGTACAAATTTCAGCTTCTTTGGTGAAATCTTTAATCACAAAACATCTAATGATATTTTCATTTAGAGGTAAGTTACAAAGATAATTAATGTGTTTTCCTTCGTCTTTATATCTATTTTCAAATATTTCATGAACTGGAATTGTTAAATAATTACCTTTTGATGTGATACAAACAATGGAATCGACTGTGTTACAAATTGTATTTAAAACAATGACATCATTTGCTTTTACACCTGGTAAAGATCCGTTTGATGAAGAATAGCTTCTAATCGTACTTCTTTTAATGTATCCATCACGCGTAATGACAACGTAAACATCTTCTTTTGCGATTAAATCACGTTTATCGATTGAAACTTCTTCTTTTTTATCAACAATTACACTTCTTCTTGGTATTCCAAATTTTTTAACAATATTTTTAAGATCATTGATTATTAAACGTTTTAATTTATTTGGATTTTCTATTATTTCAGTTAATTCTTTAATTGTTTTTTCAAGATCTTCCTTTTCCTTTATATATATAGAGACATCTGTATGTGATAATCTGTATAAACGCATTGTAACAATTGCTTCTGCTTGAGGCTCACTAAAATTGTAAGTTTTCATTAAATTACGTTTTGAATCAGCTTTATCTTCACTCTTTTTAATAATTTTAATGATTTCATCAATAATTGATTGAGATCTAATAAGACCTTCGATAATATGATGTCTATTTTTTGATTTTTCAAGGTCGAATTTACTTCTCTTGATTATTACTTCTTTTTGATAATCGTTATAATAATCTAAATATTTGATTAAACCTAATGTTTCAGGGTGTTTATTACAAATTGCGACAATATTTGATGTATAAGAAATCTTCAAGTTTGTTTTGTTCATTAAATATTGAACGATAATTTCTGGATCGATATCTTTTTTAAGTTCGATGACAATTTTAATTTCATCACCACTAGAAAGATCTCTAACTTCTAAAATTCCATCAACTTCTTTGCTTTTTTTGATTTTATCAATAGAAACAACTAGTTGTTGCTTGACAACTCCATATGGAATTTCGGTGATTATAATCTCGTTGTAGTTTTTATTATCTTTATTAAT
>CAMESA010000129.1 GCA_945935945.1 uncultured Mollicutes bacterium
AATCCATGAGGAAAATAATCGTGAACTTCCATGAATCTAATAGCAACAATTCTATTGAACCAAGTGTATGCAAATTCTTCAACGACATTATCAAATTTTTGATTTTTTAAATGAAATTCATTTTCTACAATGCTTTTTCTTAATTCATATACTCTTTTTGAAAATGTTTCTTGTGTTCCTTCAATAATAGTAAAGTCACCTACAACATTTGCTTTAGTTATATGATCTTTATATATACCTAATTTATTTAATGATAATGCTATTTGCGTTTCTAACTCTTTTCTTGCAAATAATGCATATTCAAGTAAAGCTTTTTTATTCATCTAAAAGCCCTCCTTCCTAATCGATATCTACTTCTTCATTATCCCTAAGTAATTCCTCTAAGTAAGCTTTTATATTTTCAACCAAATGGTCGATATCATCTTTTGATGTAATCTTTCTATTAGCAACAGGAATTAAGTTAGATGCTTTAACATTTACCTTCTTAGTTGGAGCAACTCCATCATCTTTTGCTATTATTTTTGCAAGTTCTGTTCTAAAAGTATTAACTTCTTGTCCAGCTTTCATTTCAGATGATGAAATTTTATCAAACGTATCTAACATTCCAAATAGATTACTATATAAAGTCTTTTCTGATTGATATAACGTTTCAATAGATTCTTTTGTTTCTTCTTTAGAATAAGTCTTATTTATTGCTTCACTATATTCTTTTGTTATTAATTCAAGCGAATCCATAATTGTCTTTTTTGCAATCTCAACTTTTTTTCCTAATAATCTATTCTTTATTTCATTTGCTTGTTGAACTAATGTCCCAAGTTTAGCAATAGAATTGAATGGTTCATCCATACCTAAAATATCTGTGATTTCATCAATCAAATCACTCATATCTTCAAGTTCAGGAATAAATAATTGATTCTCACGATAATAATTATAAATTTCTTTTGCTGCATTCCAAGTTTTCATTTGTGAACCAGCTTGATTATAGAAAGCAATTATAGAATCAATCTTTCCACCAAATCTATTCAAGTCGTTCTCTTTAGAAATAATTTTATTAAACACAGTTTCAGAATCACTAGAAGCTGTGATAGTAGCAAATACTGATAACATTTCTTCTACTAGTGATTTACCTGGATATTGTCCTTGTTGGCCGTAAGATATTGTTCTTAAATTATCAATCTTTGTCTTGAAGAATTGTAATGATTCATCTCTCAAATCATTTTCTTTATTATTTATAGTTATGTCAAAAGAATCCTTCATAACTCTCCTAACTTTCATTAAGATTTGAGGATCGATTTCTGTTTGAATTTCAATAACAATTCTATCGTCTTGTGAACCATGAGAGAATTCCCAAATAAAACTTTGAGAATGAATGTTTTGCAATTGATCAGAAATCTTAGATTTTAATTTTTCTGCATGTAATAATGTAGCAACTAAGCCTCTAACATCATTTGCTCTATATCCAAATGGAGCTTTGCCAAACTTAGTAATCAATGACGACATAGTTACTTTTCTTTGCCATGTTTTTTCGTCTTTGATAAAATCAAACACTTCTTTTAAGGCTAATCCATTAGAATCAATTGAGAAAATATCATCAAACATGCTTTGTTGTTGATTTCTTAAAATAATTGAGATATCTTCTGCTTTATTTACAAAAGTCTTAACATAATCAATCTTATGATATTTATTCTTTAATACTTTTTCTAAACCTTCTAAAATACGTTTCTTTGCATCTCTACTATAAGATTCAATTTCAGAGCCATTTTGATAAATTGAACAATCCTCAATTGATGAACGGATATTCTTTTCTGCTCTCTTAATTCTTTCTTCTGCTTCAGCTCTCTTCTTTGTTAAAATATCAATTAGTACTGAATCAGCACCAGAAGCATTGTTTCTATCAAAAGTTTGAATTCTATTAGCTTGGATTAATTCTTCAAGATATGCACCATTAGTTAAATCAACAACTAAAGCGCCAGACATAGATTCAAGTCTCAAATCTTTTTCATATTTTGTCCATGGAGTATAAATCTTTATAGTAAGATTATCTTGCGAATCAGTTCCTTGAATATTGTCATCAACATAACGATTTAAGCCGAATTGGTATTTACCATATATGAATTTATTGCCAATTTCAACAACATTATCAAAGATAATTTCTCTAATCTTATTGATTACTTCAGATGTAGAATATTGAGCTTTATTAATCTCTCTATTAACCTCTTGCTCTTTGTTTGTTAAGAATTCGTATCTTTCACCATTCTTTTGAACTAATGTTTCACCAATAAGTCTTTCTAAAGATTCTTTGATTCTATCCTTTAATTCTTTCTTATCTTGATTAATATGAGTAACCATTAAAGTAGATATTCTTTCTAGTGTTGGTTCCATATCTTTAACATTCTTAAGCATAAATAATACTTTTAAAACTTCAATATCGAACGGATTAGATAGTCTTCTTTCTGCACTAGCAAAGATCTTTTTAATGTCATGATCCATGAATTCTTCAATAGTTTCATAGAATGCATTAAATGGGATTAATTCACCAATTTCTCTATCTTTCTTACAAATAGCACTCTTTTGAAAAGCATTCATCAAACTTCTTTCACCAGAAGAAATATGCTTACCTTCTGACATACCACTCTCTCTTATCGCAGTGAACGTTAATTGGAGTAATTCAAATTGATAATTAACAAATGGATAACAATCAATAAATTGTTTTTCATTTTCATAACCAGTCCATTTTGGCTTTTGTGGGAATATTAATAAATTGTTTAATCTATCTTTATTTTCAATGTATAAAGAGCCTAAAATATTTGCTGAATCATCAGTTTTATCCAATAATCTCTTTTTAATAACTTCATCAGCATTTGATGATGACATCATTAATCTAACAGGAAATCTACCTTGTATTTTAGAAAAATCATTTTGAGCATTTCTATTTGCACTTTCAACTAATTCCTTAATTTCTTGTTGAGATGTAACTACAATCCATGCTTTTCCTTTACATGCTTTTCCCAATTCTTCTTCAACAGTTTGAAGTCCAAGCATCAATTCGCCACGTGTTCCAATAAATTGACCAACTTCATCAATTAGGAATACCACTCTTCTTCCTGTCTTTTTAATGTATTCAGCAACAATTCTAGAGAACTCTTCAATACTTAATGAATAATTTTTTTGAGCATCTTGAATATATGCTTTAGCAGATTCCAAAGAAATTTCTTTTAATTCAGATAATACTTCTGCAATCTTATCTGTAAAAATTAACGCAACTCTTCTTGATTCAGCCCATAATTTTCCTGTTTTTTGAGAAAATTTTTCCTTAAAAGATTCATAAAGTCCTTCATTATCAAGATTTCTTTCAAACTCAGCAAGCCAAGGAGTAACACCAAAATATCCCAATTTTTCATTAAACGCACCCAACATAGTCTCCATGATAGAAATATTCTTGTTTTTGGCATCTGATTTTGCTTTTGCATCAATATTAAATAAAACGACTAAATTATTTTGATTAGCAGATAATTGCATATCAGCTTTAATCATTTCATCTTTTATTTTTTCATCAAAATATTCAACTGCATGCTTTCCATCAACAATTTCATTAGAAAGTATATAACCTAATATTTTTAAGAAGTGAACTTTACCAGATCCAAAAAAACC
>CAMESA010000130.1 GCA_945935945.1 uncultured Mollicutes bacterium
ATAAAATGCGTGTAGTTATATTGATAGTTATATTTCAAAAAGGAAGGTAAAAATTCAATTGATGCAAATGGGATCTCATTTCCATGGACTTCACAATTAAAGAAATTACCAAATCTACCAATTGCTTGAGCGATTAAAATTGTTGGAACTATTATATCAACTAATCTTAGATAACTAACATTTTGATAATTTAAATCTTTCTTAAAATATTTAAGATATAGCATTACTGAAACGCCAGCAATAATTCCAAGGATTGCTCCGCCCATAATTCCAAGACCACCTTGATTAAAATACAAAATGCTGATTGGATTTTGGATGAATTGTGAACTTGTCCCTCTATCTGAAATATCTAAAAGGACGTACCAAAGTCTTGCTCCAATGATTCCACTTGGAAAAGCAATGAAAAAGCAAGTCGAAACTAAACCATGTTTTCCATAAAATTTATAAATTAGATGATCACAAAGAGCAAAAACTAAAAGTGCACCTGATAAAATGAAGATGGCATAAAAAGCGATTGAAATGCCACCATCAAGTGAATATCCATTATAATATGGAGCTGGATGAGTATAACTATTAATAAAAGCAATACCATGTTTTCCAATATATAATGAATTACAAAGTGGATATTGCAAATATGGTGCATTGCCTTCGCTCATTAAAACGAAAAATAGGAAGATTGCAGGAATTGAAGAATACATCGAAATCTTAAATATTTTTCTAATCTTTGCATCAAAGTTGTCTAAAAAATAGTAATAACAAAAACTAACAATAAATATTGATATGGCAAAACCAAGTAAAATTACAAAGAAATAAGCTAGAAATAATCTACCTCCGTTTAATGTAATTCCTTTATTTGAAAGGTACCAAATTGTTGTTTCATTTAAATAAAAACTTATCGTAAAAAGAACAAGAGAAAGAGTAAAAATTGCTGAAAAAACCCCTAAAAATGGAATATTTTTCTTAAAAAGTTCTTCTTTTGTAATTCTTAATTTGTCTTTTATAGCTTTAGATATAAAGAAATAAAACCCTATACATGAACCAATAAATAATAAAATCGCTATATAAAAAATTATTGAACTCATTTTAATTTTTCCTTTCTCGCTTTATCTTCATCAAGCGATCTTTTTATATAATAACCTGTGTAACTAGCTTTAACTTTCGTAATTTCTTCTGGGGTACCAGTAGCAACAATCATTCCACCCTTATCGCCCCCATCTGGTCCAAGATCAATAATGTAGTCAGCCATTTTTATAACTTCTAAATTATGCTCAATGACTAATACTGTATCTCCATTATTAACAATTCTTTCAAGAACTTCGAGTAATTTTTTTACATCATCAATATGAAGACCGGTTGTTGGCTCATCTAGAATATAAAGTGTCTTCCCAGTTGGTCTTTTTTGAAGATAGTAAGCAAGTTTTACTCTTTGAGCCTCTCCACCGCTTAAAGTGGTTGCTGGTTGACCAACTTTTACATATCCTAAACCAACATCAATTAGAGTTTTAAGTTTTCTTGCTAATCCAACGTGAGGTTTAAAAAATTCATATGCATCATCAATCGTCATTTCAAGGACATCATAAATATTTTTACCTTTATATGTACACATTAAAGTTTCTGAATTATAGCGTTTTCCATTACATTCATCGCATTTTACATAAACATCAGGTAAAAAATTCATCGGAATACGAGTAACACCTGCTCCTTGACAATGTTCACATCTTCCACCTACATTATTAAAAGAAAATCTTCCTTTATCAAAACCTTTTGCTTTCGCTTCTAATGTATTTGCAAAAATATCTCTGATATCATCAAACGCTTTAATGTAAGTTGCTGGGTTACTTCTTGGAGTTCTACCAATAGGTTCTTGGGAAATATTAATGATTTTATCAATATTATCTAACCCTTCTAATTTTTTATATGGTCCATGGTCAACAACTTTATTGTTCATTATTCCGTCAATTGCGTTATATAAAGTTTCGTTAACTAAACTAGATTTTCCACTTCCGCTCACACCTGTGACACAAGTCAAAGTTCCAAGAGGGATTTTTGCACTAATATTTTTTAAATTGTTAACTGTGCAACCTGAAATAGATAAAAATTTTCCATTTCCTTTTCTTCTTGAAAGTGGAACAGGTATGTATTTTCTATTTGCTAAATAGTCTCCAGTAATAGATTTAGGTGAATTCATTAAATCATCAATGCTTCCGGAAGCAACTACTTCTCCGCCATGAACACCAGCACCTGGACCTATATCAACCAAGAAATCTGCGTTTTTAATCATATCTTCATCATGTTCAACAACAATTAATGTATTTCCGAGATCTCTCATTTCTTTTAATGATGCAATTAATTTTTCAGAGTCTCTTTGATGTAAACCAATGCTTGGTTCATCTAAAACATAGAGGACTCCACTTAATTTTGATCCGATTTGCGTTGCAAGACGAATTCTTTGAGATTCTCCACCACTTAAAGTCATAGACATACGTGAAAGAGACAAATATTCTAGACCTACATCTAATAAAAACTTAGTTCTATTTTTAATTTCTTCAATAACCATCGAAGAAACTGCTAATTGATATGGGGTAAGTTTGTTTCTTAATTCAGAAATCCAATTATACATTTTTTCAAGAGAAAGACATGTTACCTCATAGATGTTTAGACCATCTATTCTTACACTTAATACAGCATCAGAAAGTCTAGCTCCATGACATTTTGTACATTCTTTGTCTTTTAAAAATGAGCGATACCAATCACGAGAAAAATCGCTTGATGTTTCATTATATAATCTTTCAATTCTAGTTTTTACACCTTCAATGTAACCGTTCTTACTATTAACATTTCCACTTGAAGATTTAATTTTAAATTGTAAAGGTTCTTTCGAGCCATTCAAAATTATATCAACATCTCTCTTTGATAATTCTTTAAATGGTTTGTTGCAATCAATATGATAAAAATCAAGCAAAAATTTAAACTGCTGCCAATCAAGATTTTTAGAGCCAACAACATTCTTATAATATAAAATAGCACCTTCATTAATAGAAAGGTCTTTATTTGGCACAAGTAAATCCAAATCAACTTCTTGAGAAATTCCAAGTCCATTACAAGCTGGACAACATCCTAGAGGTGAATTAAAAGAGAAGAGTCTTGGTTCTAATTTGGGAACTGAGAACCCACATTCAGGGCATGCATTATGTTCGCTGTACAAAGTTTCATCATCATTTGTAACTACTAAAACAAAGCCTTGAGACCACTCACTTGCAAGCTCAACAGCTTCAAAAACCCTGCTAAAACTGTCTCTTTTTAAAATTATTCTATCAATTACAATATCAATATCATGCCTTTTTGTCTTTTCAAGTTCGTTCACTTCTTCGACGAGTTTCATCTCTTTATCAATGCGAACACGGACAAAACCATTTTCTTTAATCTTTGCAATGGTGTCTTTAAAAGTTCCTTTTTCTCCTCTTACAATAGGTGAGAGAATTTGAATTTTTGTACCATCATTATATTTCATGATGATGTCAGTAATTTTTTGGTTTGAAAAAGCGACAATTGGTTTATTGTGTGTAGGACAATAAGGTACGCCTACTCGAGAAAAAAGAAGTCTTAAATAATCATATATTTCTGTAACAGTTCCAACAGT
>CAMESA010000131.1 GCA_945935945.1 uncultured Mollicutes bacterium
TTCTTTATTTCTGCTTCTTGAGCGGCCTCTAACATATGGAATCAAACAATAAGAACAATAATTATTGCAACCATCTTGAATTTTTACATATGCACGAGTATTAAATTGGAAACGATCTAATTTTAGATTCTCATACCTTTTAATTGTGTTATTTTCATCAATTTTGATGATTTTTTCGTTATTTTCTTTAAATTTTTCAACTAAATCGAATAATTCATCTCTATGCGATGTCCCTATACAAATATCTGCTCCAAGTTCATCGATGATATATTGATATCCATATTGAGCATAACAACCCATGACAACTAAAATTGAATTTGGATAAGTTCTTTTAAATTTTCTTATAGTTTTTTTGTCTTTTGTGACACTCGTTTCGGTAACTGCACAAGTATTTACCACTATTACATCAGGTTGATCATTTGAAGATTCATCAAAAAAAGAGTAGCCATGATTTATAAAATCTTTTGCTACACATTCAGCTTCATAACTGTTGACTTTGCAACCTAAAAATTCAATTAAAATCGTCATAATTTTGATGTTTTACATATTTTTCTAAAAACATGATAACTAATTAAATCATTTTTATATAAAAGATATACAAAATGATTAAAATCATTATTGTAATATGCTTGAACTAAAGGCTTAACTTTATCGATAATGTTATATTTATGTGGATTTTTCATATATTTATCAAATAAATAAATAACATTGTCCACTGTACCTTGCTTATTTATTATAACAATTGCATTAAAATCATAATGATAAAATGCAACACTTGTAAAAGATTCATCAATTTTCACCAGTTGAGTAAATAGAGATGAAAATAAATCAACATTATAGCTTTCAAATGGATCTATAATGAAAGAATCATACTTTTTTGCCAAACTTATGTATGGATATTGAAATACTTTTTCATTTTCCTCACCATAAACTATATTTGTTGATTTATTAAAAAATGGAACATAAACTTTGTAATTTCCATATTTAATATATGGCAAATCACATATTCTTTCTTTTATTCGCATTTTTATTTTTTCAGTACTTTCATTTTGATTTGTAACGTATTCTTCATCAATAATTGAATCTAGTTCTTCTTTATTTATAATTGAACGAATAATTATGTTTGCTTTAACAATGTCAAAATCATCTTCAATATCTAAATATTTATTGAATGCAGCATTACTTTTAAGCATACCTTTAAATTTTTTAAAAAAAGTATACTCTTCACTTCTTTTGATAGCTTTTTTATTACGTGCTTTCTTTAGTATCTTAAATATTTGACCCATAGTTTACCTATCCATATAAAAAGATAATAAAGAAAGAATGTAAAAACAAGCAGTTTCACTTCTTAAAATCCTTTTTCCTAGTGAAATTTCTTTATAATTTAATGAAATTGCATAGTTCACTTCGTCTTTAGATAATCCGCCTTCAGCGCCAACAATGACATTTACAGTCTTATTTCTTGAATTTTTTAATTCAATTTCTAAGTCATCAAGTGTCATTTTTGTGTTTTCGTATGCAATTAATGATAAATCAGCTGGATAATCTTTAATATTTTTAAAAGAAATAACATCTTTTAAAATTGGCAAAACAGTTCTTTTTGATTGTTCTGCTGCTTCTTTAATGATTTTTGAAAAACGAAGTAGCTTCTTTTCTTTGTTTTCATTAGTAATTTTTGCAATTGATCTTTCAGAATTGATTAAAACTATTTCATTTGCACCTAATTCAACTGCTTTTTGTATTACTAAATCAATTTTTTCACCTTTTGGGATGCAATAAAGAAGTCTAATATATCCATGTATTTCGTGATTTTCTTCTTTTTTCTCTAAAATTTCATAAGAAAAAGGTGAAGTTTCTTTCACTGAACAGAGATAGATATCACCATCTAAGTTAAGTTCGAAACAGTCACCTTTTTTCATTCTCATAACTTTTGTGATATGAAAAATATCATCATTTGCAATGATTATTTCATGTTTTGAATTTTTTGAAGCAAAATATCTTTGCATTAACGAACAAAGACCCCGTTTGAATCCTTTTTATTTTTTGTATAAAATCTTGTGATTCCAAGGATAAAATAAATTATAAACAAAAAAATAAATGCAAATATATAATGATAATAGAAATCAAAAACTAAACTTGAATTTATTAAAGGAAGAAGGAAAAGTGAAGCAGTTCCTAAAACTGCAGTAATTACAAAATTGATTATAATTCTATAAAAACCATACTTTTTAAAGCCTAAATAGAAACAATCTGCACCAAAAAATCCTAAAAACATACAATAAAGTGCCATAATTTTTTTACTGTGTTGCTTAAATGGCTTAATTTTGTCTTTTGAAATTGTATCAATTGTTTGTGTGATATCTTGTGTTAAATATTCACTTCCTTCAAAAGGTTTCTTTCCACCACAAAAAGGACAGATTTCTCTGTCGAATTTTGTAATATTTTCATGACAATATCTACACTTTGGCATATTTTTTCTCTTTCAGCATTAAATTTTAACACTTAAAAGTTACTTTTTAAATGCTCTTTTAAATTTGTCGAAAAAATTGTCGCCTGCTTTTGAAGCTTTTTTGTATGCTTCAAGAGCTGCTTTTTGATCTTTGTTTAAATATGTTGGTGTTTTTAAGTTTATATGCACATATTCATTGCCATATGTTCCACTTCTTAAATCTTTTGCACCTTTTCCTTTAATTGATAATACATCATTTGGTTGAGTGCCAGCTGGAATTTTTAATTCACTTTCTCCATAAACTGTTGGAACGCTAATTGTTGTTCCTAAGCAAGCATCAACAAAGTCAAGTGGAATATCTATATGGATATCGTTTCCATCACGGGTGAAGAAATCATGTTTTGCAACGATAACTTCAATATAAAGATCTCCATTTGATCCACCATTGTATCCTCTATCGCCTTTTCCAGCGACTCTGATTTGTTGTCCGCTTTGAATACCTGCTGGAATTTTGACATTTATATCTTTTTTAACTTTTGTATAACCTTGACCATTGCATTTTGGACAAGAAGTTTTAACTTTTCTACCAGTTCCATGGCAATCCGGACACATATTTTCAGATTGAATGATGCCAAAAATGCTTCTTTGTTGAGTTAATATCCTACCTCTGCCATGACATCTTGGACATTCTGTGAATTCAGTGCCATTTAATGCACCTGTTCCTTTACAATCTGAGCAAGTTTCTTCATATGTTAATGGAATTGTGACTTCTTTACCGTTTATTGAATCCATGAAGCCAATTTTTATTCTCATTAATGAGTCATCACCTCTTTGTGGGTCATTTGAGCGAGTTCTAGATTGAGAGAATCCCCCACCAAAACCACCAAACATCTTACTCAAAATGTCATTTAAATCATCAAATGAGCCACCATTGAAGTTAAATCCTTCAAATCCGCTGCCACTAAATGGGTTTGCACCACCTGCAGTTTGATCAAATGCTGCACTTCCGTATGTATCGTAACGTTTACGTTTATCTGGATCGCTTAAAACACTGAATGCTTCAGAACATTCTTTAAATTTTTCAGCATCACCAGTTTCTTTATTATCTGGATGATATTTTTTAGCTAATTGTCTATAGGCTTTTTTAATTTCGTCTTGAGTTGCAGATTTATTTA
>CAMESA010000132.1 GCA_945935945.1 uncultured Mollicutes bacterium
CATTGATGTTATGATTATATTCAACTTAACTTGAATCTAGAAATTTTATTTAGATTGATTATTTAAAAAACATTTTATAAAATGAGGTTAAGAAGATATATTTAGTGCCTAAAATATATCATCACCTTACTTGAAGGATCTACTAAAAAAGCGATATGTATAATACGTCGATAATAATGGTTATTAGTAGATCCTTTTTTAATAGTTTTATTTGATTTATTTATGATATAATTTCAATCGACTCGTGTGTCTTCCCATGACTAACCACACGTAAAATTTAACAGGGGGGCTTTTTATGAAAGCAAATGAATGCTCAAAACTCAGCTCTTGGTTTAAGACAAATTTAGACTCAAGAGCAATTACTGCGAATGCTTTTATAGCTTGTCTATACGCAGTTGTAACTATAATTTGTGGACCATTAAGTTATAGTTTTTCACAATTTAGATTCTCAGAAGCATTGAATCTACTCGTATTTTTTAACCCAACATATACAATCGGATTAACTCTTGGTTGTTTGCTTGCAAATTTAATGTCAACAGTTGGACCTCTTGATATTATATTTGGAACACTAGCAACTTTAATTAGTTGTTTATTGATGATTGGATTATCAAAATTAGTTAAATCATTATTTCTTGCTAGTTTAATTCCTTCAATCATTAATGCAATAGTTGTTCCATTTATTATTATTCTTTCAAGTCTTGGAACAAGTGAAGAAATGGCTCTTGATTCATTTTATCGGGTTATGTTTGGATGGGTCTTTTTAGGAGAATTTGTCTGCATTACTTGCGTAGGTTATCCTCTTTTTCTAACATTTACAAAAAAAGTAAAAAGTTTTAATAATTTAATAATTGCAACAAGAAATTTAGATTATAAATGGTAAAAAATTATGGCTGCTAAAGGATTTTATTTAGAGATATTACACGAAGACAAAAAAACTAAAGCTAGATATGGAATACTTCATACACCACATGGGGATGTTGAAGTGCCTATGTTTATGCCAGTTGGAACTTTAGCAACCGTAAAAACTTTATCTCCTGAAGAAATAAAAAGCATTGGAAGTGGTGTAATTCTTGCAAATACTTATCATCTCCACTTAAGACCTGGAGAAGATATTGTAAAAAAAGCAGGCGGAGTCCAAAAATTTATGAATTATGATGGACCAATGCTAACAGATAGCGGTGGATTTCAGGTTTTTTCTCTGGCTGAAAAAAGAAAAATCACAGAAGAAGGTGTTACTTTTAAATCACATTTAAATGGAGACAAAATATTTTTCTCACCAGAAATTGTAATTGACATTGAAGAAAAGATCGGCGCTGATATTGCAATGTCTTTTGATGAATGTATACCTTATCCTGTAAGTTATGAATACGCAAAAGATTCCACTTTACGTACTTTAAGATGGGCAAAAAGGGGAAAAGATGCACACATAAAAGAAGACCAAGCTCTATTTGGCATTGTTCAAGGTGGAGACTTTGAAGATTTAAGAAAAATGTGCGCCTTAGAACTTGCTAAAATGGACTTTGATGGTTATGCGATTGGTGGAACATCAATTGGTGAGCCAAAAGATGTTTGTTTTAAAATGATCGATATGGCAGTAGATTATCTTCCAAAAGACAAACCAAGATATTTAATGGGTGTAGGAAGTTTAGATTATATATTAGAAGGAATTGCAAAAGGTATCGATATGATGGATTGCGTATTACCAACAAGAATTGCACGCCATGGAACCTTAATGACTCATGAAGGAAGAGTAAATATTAAAAACGAAAAATATAAAGAAGATTTTTCTCCATTAGATAAAGAGTGCGATTGTTATACATGCAAAAATTACACAAAAGCATATCTTAGACATCTCTATGTTTCAAATGAACAATTCGGTGCGAGACTACTTTCAATACACAATTTAAGATTTTTAATTTCTATTGTTGAAGGTGCAAGAGAAGCAATAAAAGAAGATAGATTTTTAGAATACAAAGATGAAATTCTAAGAAAATATGGGGATTCTAGAGGGTTTTAGAGAAATTTTTTATGGATATTGAACTTTTTAATTATTATTTACCTGAAGAACTGATTGCCCAAGAGCCAAGTAAAATTAGAGATGAATGCCGCTTGCTTGCTGTAAATAAAACAAGCAAAACTTTTGAAGATAAAATTTTTAAAGATATAATTGACTATCTAAAACCTGGTGATGTTTTAGTTAGGAACAATACAAAAGTTATTCCTGCACGACTATTCGCCACAAAAGAAGGAACAGGTGCACATGTTGAAGTTCTTTTATTAAAAGATCTTGGAGATGACACTTGGGAATGTTTATGTGGAAATGCTAAAGCAATTAAAGTTGGTACCCGTTTGCATTTTAAAGATGATATTTTGATTGGTGAATGTCTTGAGATTAAAGATGAAGGTATTAGGCATATAAAGTTTTTTTATAATGGTATTTTTCTAGAAGAACTAGACAAAATTGGAACGATGCCTCTCCCTCCTTATATTCATAAAGCTTGCAAAAACAATGATGAATATCAAACTGTTTATGCAAAAGTTGAAGGAAGTGCGGCAGCGCCAACTGCAGGTTTTCATTTCACACAAGAATTATTCAAAAAATTAGAAGAAAAAGGTGTAACAGTCGTAGAAGTGACCTTAAACATTGGGCTTGGAACTTTTAGACCAGTTAAAGTGAAAGATACAAATGAGCATAAAATGCATTATGAATCTTATGAAATGAGTAAAGAAACTGCTGATTATTTGAATAAAGCAAAAAGTGAAAATAGACGAATTATTGCTATTGGCACTACAAGTGTAAGAACACTTGAAGCTAACTTTCAAAAATTTGGTTGTTTCAAAGAAGAAAAAAGCGAAACTAATATTTTTATTTCTCCAGGATATGAATTTAGAGCAATTGATTGCTTAATTACAAATTTTCATTTACCTAAATCAACACTTGTAATGCTTGTAAGTGCATTCATGGGCAGAGAGTTTACACTTGAATGTTACGAACATGCTGTTAAAGAAAAATATAGATTTTTTTCATTTGGCGATTCGATGTTTATTTATTAATTTTTAACATTTTAGGGAGCGTAAAAAGCGAATCATTTATGTTTGTACAAAACATCCTTGGTTCATTTATACCGCTCCCTTTTACTTTAAAATGGTGTGGAAAGATAAATAAAATTCCATATTTTTAGCAATAATTATCAACAATATCTTAACTTTTCCACTCAACCTCATTACAAATTTCCAAAAGTAAACGCAAATCGCCTATTATAAAGTTGCATTTAGTTTTGGAAGGATTAATTATCAAAAAAATTATTACTCCATAGTCAATAATTTCAGTGATTTTACTTAGTTAATTCACAAGTAATTAAAACAAAAAACATTATATATTTTGAAAAAATTATGATAATTAGCGATAATTCATGAAAATTAAGCAATTTATCAAAATCTGTGTATACAAATTCAAATTGTAAAAAATATGATCAAAAATCCATGAAAAGATAAAATATATAGAATATTATTGAAACTACTAAATAATTATATGCGAATTGAATATAAAAACAAATCGCCAATTTTGTTGACTTTTTTACATTTTTAATACTTTTTTGTTGTCATTTTTTATACTT
>CAMESA010000133.1 GCA_945935945.1 uncultured Mollicutes bacterium
GATACTGTTAGTCATGAAGAAGAATTAAAAAATGATGGTTTTAAAGAATTCAAAAAAGAAGAAGTAGGTAGTTCTGAAAATAAAGAAGATGACAAAAAAGGCTTATTTAGCGGGCTTTTTAAGAAAAAATAATGAAAATTTTAATAGCTAGTGATTTGCATGGTTCTAGAGAAGCAAGTGAAAAACTTGTTTCTTTAGACCAAAAATATAAATTTTCAAAAATTATTTTATTGGGTGATATTAATTATTCAGGAGCAAGAAATATTCCTCCTTGTGATTATTATCCAATTGATGTTTGTAAGAACCTTTCATTATTAAAAAATAAATTAATCATTATAAAAGGAAATTGTGATTCAAGAGTTGATGAATTCGTCTTGAATTTACATTTTTCAAATAAAAAAATACTAAGAGTTGGAAAGAGAAAATTAATCTTAACTCATGGTGATTTATATCAAGAAGATGATTTTACATACAGTGATGGCGATATTTTTATGTATGGTCATACACATATTTCAGTTCTTGAAAAACATAACAATCATTTTGTTTTAAACCCTGGAAGTACAACACTTCCTAAAATGAATACTGAGAAATCGTATGCAATTTTTGATACAAAATTGAATCGTATTACCTTATTTTCAATGAATGATAGTGTAATTAAATATCTTGATTTGATTTAAGAATATTTGAGATAATTAAGACGGAAATTTAAATATGAATAAAATTAGAGTAATGGCCCTAGGTGGCTTAGATGAAGAAGGCAAAGATCTTTATGTAATTGAAATTAATGGTTCCATTTTTGTAGTTGGTGGTGGTTTTAAATATCCAACAAAAACTACACCTGGAATTGATTTTATTATTGCTGATTTTTCTTATCTAAAAGAAAATAAAGAAAGAATTAAAGCTTATATTATTCCAAAAGGAAAGAAAAATACTTTCGGAGCTCTTCCATATATTGTAAAAGAAGCACCAGCTCCAATTTATTGTACTCGTTTGACTAAGTTATTTTTGGATGGTTTTACTAAACAAAGACAGGTTGACTATACTTATGACTATAGAATTTTAAGTTTACCATGCAATATTATTATTGATGGATACGCTTTTGATTTCTTCTCAACTTGTGCTTCAATGCCATCAACTTTTGGTTTTTCAATTAGAACTCCTCTTGGAAATATTGTTTATAGTGGTGATTTTATTGTTGAATATAGCAACGATACTTATTTTAAATTAGATTTAAATACACTTGGAAAAATTGCTGAACAGCCAACACTTTTACTATTAAGTGAGTCGATTAATTCAACAAAGCCTGGATATTGTTCACCATCACATAAGATTTCAACTTTCCTTGAACAAAAATTTAAATCTGCTCCTGGCAGAATTTTTGTAGCAATTCCAAGCAACAATATTTATCATTTCGATGAAGTTTTTAAATTATGTGCAGCTTATAAAAAGAAAATTTGCTTATATGATGATACTTCTAAGAATATTTATAATCTTAAAAAGTATGAAAAATCACCATATTTTAATCCAAAAAATATTATTGATTTAGAAGATATTTTGAGATGTAAAGAACAAGATTTAGTTATTATTTTAAGTGATGAAGGTGAAAAATTATATGAAAAAATTTCACTTTTAGCTAATAAAGAAAACGAAGAAAAGCAACTTAGAATCAATGAAAACGATACATTCTTCTTAGCTTGTCCACCAAACGATAATAATGAAGTCATTTCTACTAACACAATTGATGAAGTTTATCGTTCTGGATGCCATGTATTTTATTTAACAAGAAAAACTTTAGGTAAAATGCATGCATATGAAGAAGATTTAAAGATGCTTTTGTCTCTTCTAAAACCAAAATATTATTTTCCAATCGAAGGATATTATGTAAATCTATTAGCTAATGCGCAGTTAGCTCTAAATATGGGAATTGGCTTAGATCATATGCATATTTTCCTTTTAGACAATGGTTATTCCTTATATATAGATGATAATGGCAGTTCAATTGACATGAATCTTGATGAAAAAGTTAAAGTTGGAGATTTAATGATTGATGGAATTGGTGTTGGCGATGTCGTTAATGAAATTATTAGTGATCGTGCTAGATTATCTGAAGATGGAGTTGCTGTTTTTGGATGCGCTGTTTCTAGAAGTGAAAGAAAGATTATCGCTGGTCCTGATGTTCAAATGAGAGGTTTCTTATTCTTAAAAGACAAAGAAGCTGATGTTATTCAAAAAGAAATGACAAAGATGTTTATTGATGCGACCGAGAAATGGGCAAAGGAAACAACAAATTTCGATAACATAAAAATTGAAGAACAAATTTCCTCTTTAATAGCTAAGTATTTATTAAGAATTAACAATAGAAACCCAGTTGTTAAAGTATACATTATTGTTATAGATTAATATCGATTTTTACAAAAATAGTTGAGATCTGCAGGGTTTTTGAGAATTCTGCAGATTTTTTTAATGCCAAATTATCCTTATTTTAATCGAAATATCTTAAAGAATTTTTACGATTTTTAATTAACGCCTTAGTTAAAAAATAATTTATTATTTTTCATATTTGACTATATTTTTTGGTGATATATTTATATAATAAATATATGAGAAATTTTTTGTTACGCTTATCTAAAACTATTAATAACAATTGGCTTCGCGGAGCCTTTGGTTTTTTTATTTGTATATTAAGTGTTTTCTGTGCGCTTTGGACAGCACCAAGTCCTGATTTTATTTTAAAAATTAGTCAATTTCTCAACTGGTGTTTTTCATTTTTATTTGGTGGAATTTTTGCTTACATTATTTATTTATTGCTATTTCTTTTTGGAATTAGATTAATTTTTAGTTTTAAAAAGAGAATAAAAATCAATTTGAATCTTACAATTTTTGGTTGTGTTTTTATTACTTTAGGCTCTATTATTCTTATTGCAAATTCTATGAGCTATCATACTTTAAACACTTCTTTAGATTATGGCAATTTTTCTTCATATTTTAATTCCTATGTTGTTTATGAATTTCCAAATGTTGATTCTTTTAGGAATGGTGGAATTATTGGAATGTTTTTAGTTGCCACAATAAATAGTGGTTTAACTTATATTGGATCAAATGTAATTGGCTCAATTTTTCTAGTTGCTGGCATATTTTTAGCTTTTTCTATTCCATTTATAAAATGTGTTAAAGTCATTTCTGATTATTTTAACCAAGTTTTTGCAAAGAAAATTATTGAAGAAGATTCATCTTATGATGTTGCTAAAGATATTGATGTTAGCATTGAAGCTGTTTCAACGGAACCTGAAATCTTGACTAACAATACTTCAAAAATTGAAACATTAGTTGAGGCAAAAGTACCTCAAGATGACATTTATGACGAAATTCTTTCATCTAAGAATTTTGAAGCAACGCCAATTGAAATAACTCAAACTAATGGCCTTGTTAAAGCTTCTTTTAGACCTGAAGAAACAACAAAAGAAGTAGAATATGTTGTTAAACAACAAAATTTAGATCTTTCAGAAAAAGTAACTAAAGCTGAAATTGATAAACCTGTTGTTCATGAACAAACAACTATTTTTGACTTTGAAAAGAATGAAGAAGATGAAATTAATGCTGTTAGTCCTGA
>CAMESA010000134.1 GCA_945935945.1 uncultured Mollicutes bacterium
CCTGTAATAAAGAACCATCAACAAAGACCCAGGCTAAAGTACGCCCATAATGATCTTCTTTATCTTTATCATATTCAATGGTTATCTTATTAGCATTACTTAAAGCCTTACAGGTATATTCACTAGCTTCTTTGCCAAATGGCTCAACGATATTATTTTCCTTAACACTTTCTGGAGTATCAATAGCTAAGAATCTTACTTTAGTATCCTTGCCATCAATGATAAAATGAGCAGTATCTCCATCAACACTGTTCATTAAAGTCACTTCGCCAATTCCTTCAGTTAAAAAATCATGACCTTTGTATTCAAGATTTAATTTAACTTGTTCAACGTAATCAACTAAGTCACTAGCGGTTCCATTTCCATTGTCATTACTTAATGAGCAAGAAGCACATAATGAAACAAAAGTTAAACTTAAAATTGATAAAATTAATCCTCTTTTTTTCATATTAACTACCTATAATGCAATTATCAAAAGCTTTTTGAAGTGCTTCTGTTGCAGAATAATTTTCAATACAAGTATATGAGAATAAGTTTCCAACTTGATCTCTTGCAACATCACTACCAACAAAAACTGGAGTTGTGAAATAATTGTTTTTTAAATCTGCAGTAACTGCACTTACTTTTTCTTTGATATCTGCATTCTCTTCATTAGCTGCAGCGATATGTTCTGCATATTGTTCAGTTTCATAACAAGAAATACGAACTGGATCGTATGAATTTTGTAAAGAAATTAATGTGTTCCATTTTGTTGAACTTAAATATTTGTAGAACATCCATGCAGATTTTTGGTTTTCTGCTTTATCATTTGAGAAAATACAAACAGATGGTCCTTGCATGACATATTTTTTATTTGTTGAATATGGTGCTGGTGCAACTTGAACATCAAAATTTGATGAAACATTATAATCACTACCACCAGTTGAACCAATAGTCATAACACATTTTTCATCTGTAAATAATGTCGAAGTATAAGCACTATTTGGTAAAACACCTTTAGTTTTTAAAATTCCAGTTTTAATTAAATTAGAAATTTCATCAACTAAAGCAACAGCCTCACTATTATTAAATAAGAAAGGATTATCTTCACTATTTGTTGGAATTTTTGTGTAAGAAATTCCCCTTTGAATACATTGTGAAATGAATAAGTTAGCATCGCTATCATAAGCTAATGGGCTAAAATCTGAATTATCCCAACCAGCTTCTGCTCTATCTTTAATCATTTGTTTTGATAATTCAATAGCTTCATTCCATGTTGTTGGAACAGTATATTTTTTATGGTTAGGTGAAGAAATTCCGTTAAAATAATCTGCATTATAATATAGAACTTCTGTTGATTTGTAGAAAGGTAAAGAATATGTTCCTTCTACTTGATAATGAATACCTTCATCATAATAAGCGGAAACATAATCATCTTTACCAATTTTCTTGACTCCGTCTTCTTCGTGATAGCCATCTTTTTCAGAAAATCCAAGTTCAGGATCATTGATAAATTGATCAAGATTTAATAAAGATCCATTAACTCCGTTTTCACCTAAAAATGCTGCGAAGCTATCTGGATATCCCCAAGCCATTGTTGGGTTAGTTCCAGCAGGAATGGCTTGAGAAATTTTTGAAGCTAAATCTTGGTAATTTCCACCTTGATATAAGATTTCAATATGATATTTTCCTTCATATTCTTGATTGAAAGCTTCAGCACAAGCATCTAAAGCTTGTCTTTTATCTTGACCCATTGTGCACCAGAAAATTGCATGTTCATTTACGTTTGAAGTAATTGGATTTCCACATGCTGCAAGTCCAGCGACACTTAATGCGATAAGACTTAGAACGGTAAATTTTGATTTTTTCATAAATTAGTTACAACCTTGATCGCCCATTTCAGCGATAATATCTCCAATGCCTTTTTCAAATGCGCCTTCAACTGTTTCGTATGTATTAAAACATGAATTAACAATAATTTCTCCAGCAACTTCTCTTGTTTTAGCACTTCCTTTGAAAACTGAAGATGTGAATAATAAATCTTCTTTAATATATTTTTCAAAAACAGAATATGTTTGTCCGATTAAAATATCAGTACGTGTTGTTTTTGGAGTATCTATATCAACTGTTGCGTTTCCTTGAGCAGCAATATCTTGATAAATCATTGTATTTGTTGAACTTGTTCTAATTGGAGCATATCCAGTGACAGAACTTGACATAGCTGAGTGCATTTTATCTGTCATAAATTTATAGAATAAGAATGATGCAGTTTCTTCTTCTTTTGATTTATCAAAGAAACAAACTGAAGGTCCTTGTGAAATAAAGTTTTTATTTCCATTCATTCCAGGAAGACTTGCAACTCTTGTTTCAAAGTTTGTTGTAACGTTGTATGAAACACCACCAGTTGAACCGATTGACATTAAGCAATTTCCTTCAGTGAAAATTGTTGAAGTATATGCATTATTTGGTAAAACACCTTTACAAACAATTAAGCCTTCATCGTACCAGCCTTTAATCATTTTAACCATATCCATAGCTTCTTTTGTGTAGAAAACAACTTCGTTGCAAACTTCATTAGTTGTATATGGAATGTTCATCATTTTTGCAAATGAAATAAACATATTATCTTCACTGTCGTAGCCAATAGGAGCTGCTGTAAATTTTCCTTCACTATAATTTGGACTGTTTTTACCAAATCTATCTGGATAATCAGCAACCATTTTTCTAGCTAAAGTAATCATTTCTTCCCAAGTTGTTGGAACTGTATAACTTTTTTCAGCAAAAACATCTGCATTATAGAATAATGCTTCACTTGATTTATACATTGGTAAACAATAGAAACCTTCTTTACCAACAAATTGATTACCTTCTTTTAAGAAACCAGGAACGATATCTTCTAAAGCGTTATAATTGTTATCTTCTTCTTTAGTTTGAACAACTGTTCCATTTTCTCCAGGTGCAACACCAAATCCAATTTTTGGATCTGTCATGTAACCATCCATTCTAATTGCACCATTTGCAACATCTAAATAGCCAGCAACATGGTCAGGATAGCAAATTGCCATTGAAGGAGCTGTATTTGCAGGAATTGCAGCATCAATTTTTGTTTTAATATCGTTATAACCACCTTGTGAAGCATGAGTAATTTTGATATTTGGATAAATTGCATTGAATTGTTGAATTGTTGGTTCTAAAAAATTTGTTTGAATATTTTGACCCATTGTGTGCCAGAAAGTAACTTCAGCTGTTAAATCTGTACCATTTGTACCAGCATATTCTTCGTATGTTGGGTCAAAAATGTCTAATCCATCGTGAGATGATTTCCCACATGCAGCAACACTTCCTAAAATTGCAACTGCTGTTAAAATGAAACGAATACTATTTTTCATAAAAATCTCCCTATTAACCTTTGATGCCGGCTCTTCCTACGCCGCGCATAATATATTTTCTAAAGAATATAAATAATAAAAGTAATGGAACAGTAACAAGAACTGTTGCTGCCATTTGTAAACCATATTGTGGTTCACCTGTTACAGTTGAGAAACTACTTCTTAAACCATTTGAAATTAATCTGTATTGTTCTTTATCTGCAACAAG
>CAMESA010000135.1 GCA_945935945.1 uncultured Mollicutes bacterium
TTACAAATTTTTAAATATAAAATAATAGACAAGTGTTGAATAACTTTGAAAATATTGGGTTTTTGCAAGCTTTTCGTTAAAATTTTACAAGTATCAAAATTTCAAAGTCTCCTATAATAACTAAAAATTCCTTACCTATTAGGTAAGAAAACTAAAATAAATGTACTAGAAACCTACTAAAATTAGGATTTTTGATTTTTTTAAGATTTTTACATTGCATTTACTTTGAGTTGAATGTAGAGTAATTAAGCAAGGCAATCTTACTTTAACAAAATTATGAAAATTTCAGGAATTCAAAAATTGACATTACTAGATTTTCCTGACCACGTTGCATGCACCTTGTTCACTCCAGGCTGCAATTTTAAGTGCCCATTTTGTCATAATTCATCTTTAGTACTTGACTTATCAACTTGCCAAATTATTGATGAAGAGGAAATATTCTCTTTCCTTAAAAAAAGAGTTGGAATTCTTGATGGAGTTTGCATTACTGGAGGCGAACCAACTCTTCAAAAAGATCTAAAAGATTTTATTCGAAAGATTAAGAATCTTGGATACTCCGTTAAATTAGATACTAATGGATATCGACCAGAGATATTAAAAGAGTTAGTTGAAGAAAAACTTCTTGATTATGTAGCAATGGATATCAAAAATTCGATTTCAAAATATCCAAAAACGATTGGAAAGGATGATTTTGATGAAAATTTAATTAAAGAATCGATTGATTACCTACTAGAAAATCACGTTGACTACGAATTTAGAACCACAGTTGTTAAAGAATTCATGTCAAAAGAAGATTTTATAGAGATAGCAGAGCTCATTAAAGGTGCAAAAAGATATTATTTACAAGCTTTTAGAGATTCAGGTTCTTGCATAAAAAGCGGTTTACACGCTTATTCAAAAGAAGAAATGGAGAATTTTGTTAAAATTCTCAAAAAATATAACGTTACAGCTACCATTAGAGGTATGGATTAAAAGGAGATGCGATATGTACAAAGTTATTAAAAGAGATGGAAGTGTTGTTTTATTCGACATCACAAAAATTATCGAAGCGATCAAAAGATCGTTTGTTTCTGTTGAAAGAAATGTTGATGAAAGTATTTTAAATTTATTAGCTTTGCAAGTTACATCAAAATTTGATGATAAAGCAGTTGATCAAAAGATCAGCGTTGAAGATATTCAAGACTTAGTTGAAAACACTTTGATGGAAGCTGGATATAATGACGTTGCAAAAAGTTACATTCTTTATAGAAAAAATCATGAAAAAATCAGAAATAACAACACATTATTAGATTATAAAAAGATTGTTGATTCATACATCAAAGAAAGTGACTGGAGAGTTAAAGAAAATTCAACAGTTACATACTCAATTGGTGGATTAATTTTATCAAATAGTGGTGCAATCACTGCAAATTATTGGTTAAGTGAAGTTTACGATGAAGAAATCGCAAACGCACATAGAAATGCAGACATTCACATTCATGATTTAAGCATGTTAAGTGGATACTGTGCTGGATGGTCCTTAAGACAATTAATCACTGAAGGTTTAGGTGGAGTTAGTGGAAAAATCACAAGTGCTCCTGCAAAACATTTAAGTGTTTTATGTAATCAAATGGTTAATTTCTTAGGAATTATGCAAAATGAATGGGCTGGCGCACAAGCATTTTCATCATTTGATACTTATTTAGCTCCATTTGTTAAAGCTGATAATTTAACATATGAAGAAACTAAAAAATGTATTGAATCTTTTGTTTATGGATGCAACATTCCTGCACGTTGGGGAACACAAGCACCATTTACAAATATTACTTTAGACTGGGTAGTTCCAGAAGATCTTGCTGAACAAAATTGTATTGTTGGTGGCAAATTAATGGATTTCAAGTATAAAGATTGTAAAAAAGAAATGGATATGGTCAACAAAGCATTCATTGAAACAATGATTGAAGGTGATGCAAATGGCAGAGGCTTCCAATATCCAATCCCAACATATTCAATTACAAAAGATTTTGACTGGTCAGATACAGAAAATAATAGATTATTATTTGAAATGACATCAAAATATGGAACCCCATACTTCTCAAATTATGTCAACAGTGACATGAAACCAAGCGATATTAGAAGTATGTGCTGTAGATTAAGACTTGATTTAAGAGAATTAAGAAAGAAGAGCGGTGGGTTTTTCGGAAGTGGTGAATCAACTGGGTCAGTCGGTGTTGTCACAATCAACTTACCAAGAATTGCATATCTAGCAACTGATAAAGAAGATTTTTATAACAGACTTGATAGAATGATGGACATTAGTGCTAGATCTCTATCAATTAAACGTAAAGTTATTTCACAACTTCTTGAAGATGGCTTATATCCATACACAAAACATTATTTAGGAACATTCAAAAATCACTTCTCAACAATTGGTCTTGTTGGTATGAATGAAGTTGGTTTAAATGCAAAATGGATTAGAAAAGATTTAACAAATAAAGAAACTCAAGATTTCGCTGAAGAAGTTTTGAATCACATGAGAAATAGACTTGTTATTTATCAAGAAAAGTATGGAGATTTATATAATCTTGAAGCTACACCTGCTGAATCAACAAGCTTTAGACTTGCAAAGCACGATAGAGCAAAATATCCAGACATCATTTGTGCTGGAAAAGAAGGTGAAACACCATACTATACAAATTCATCTCATTTACCAGTCGGTTATACAGAGGATATTTTCTCAGCATTAGACATTGAAGATAGACTTCAAACTCTATATACAAGTGGTACAGTTTTCCATGCATTCCTTGGTGAAAAATTACCAACTTGGAAAGCAGCAGCTGAACTTGTTAGAAAAATTGCTGAAAATTATAAATTACCATATTACACACTTTCCCCAACATATTCAGTTTGTCCAGAACATGGTTACATTGCTGGTGAACACTTTACATGTCCTCATTGTGGTAAAAAAGCAGAAGTTTATTCAAGAATTACAGGTTACTACAGACCAGTTCAAAACTGGAATGATGGTAAAGCTCAAGAATACAAAGATAGAAAAACATATAAAATTGATTCTGCAGCTATCAGCAATGAATTTAAATGCAAACCATCTGAAAAAATTGAAGCTGCAAAAGCTGTAATTATGGAAAATGCAAAAGTTAATCTTAGAAATGCAACTCTTACATTATTTGTCACACCAACATGTCCAAATTGTAAGATTGTTGAAAGATTGCTTGATCAAAAAGGTATTAAATATAGCACAGTTGATGCAACAACACATAAAGATGAAGTTGAAAAATTAGGAATTGCAAGTGCACCAACATTACTTCTTTCACGCGATGAAGGTGTTGAAGTAATTTCTAGCATTGGAGCAATTACTAATTTAATTAAAAGATTCTAAAATCACAAATTTCTAAAGGCTAGTTTCGTGTTAAATTAGCCTTTTTAAATTGCTTGAAACTTTAACATTTTTTAGGGTTTGGCCCTAAAAATGTTAAAGGATTAATGAAAAAAATATGAAAATATTTCTAAAAATTGACAATAATTTTAATTTCTTTTCATATTTACTT
>CAMESA010000136.1 GCA_945935945.1 uncultured Mollicutes bacterium
ATTTATTTTTATCAATCTTAAACTCGTCTCTGATTTTATCTTTCATCTCTTTATTTAAAGGGTGAAATTCCTTATCACTTACTGAGTTTGGAATATATGTAATTTTGTCTTCTGGAATTTTAATGTTTAAAAGATCTTTTTTAAAATATGGGTTTACAACAACTACTTCATCAGCTTTACGATAAAATTTTAAAACATACCATCTATATGGTTTGAAACACCACTTAGGTAATTTTAAACTTCCATCATCAATTTCAGGAATGAAATGAACATAACAAATATTGATTTTTTTCTTTCTAAATTTAAAGAAAAATGATGGATTTACAGTATGAAAATGATTAATATCATATTTTTTTGGGTTCTTTCCGTTTATCGAAACTTCAAAGTCGTCTAAACCTTGAATAATTTTTACTTGTTCAAAAAAATTTGCACCAACCCCTTGACCTTCAATATCAAGTCCGCCAGCGTACATGTTAACTTTTAACTTGCTCATGATTTGTTTCCTTTAATATTCTAATTCTAGCACAAAAAAGTAATAAAAAATGACTAATGAGAGATAATTTTAGTTTATTTAAGCAAATTTAGTTTTCGATTTAGACAATTCAACTTTACATTCTTCTTTTTTAAATGACAAATATTTAATTTATTTTATAATTAAGTGCGGAGGAAATTTTAATGATTAGTAAACAATTAGCATTAGATGTAATTAATTATGCAACATCTACTGGTGCAGATTTTGCAGAAATTTTTTACGAAGATTCAACTTCAAAAGTAATCACAGTTGAAAACGACAAAGTAGATTCTGTTAATTCCTCAAATATTAATGGTGTAGGTCTTAGATTATTAAAAGGAACAAAGAGCGTTTATGGTTCAACGAGTGACCTTTCACGTAAAAGTTTAATAGCTCTTGCTGATACACTAGCAAAATATTTTGAAGGCGAAAGAGTTTTAGAAAAAATAACTGGTTTTACAAAAGTTCCAGTTAAACGTATTCATAAAAAATACACATCTGTTTTTTCAGTACCAACTCAAGATGTGATTGACTACTTAAAAAAAGCAACTTCTATTGTTAAAAATTATAGTGCTGAAGTACGTAAATCAAACGCAACTATGATTATGAAAGAATCAAAAATTGTAATTTTTAATAGTGATGGAAAAACTTATTCAGATAACAAAGAATATGGTAGATTAGCTCTTCAAAGTATTGCAGGAAATGAAAAAGGTATCCAAGCAAAATTTGATGGTCCAGGTGCTCAAGGTGGATGGGAATTCTTCACAAATCAACTAAATATTGAAGAACTTGCAAAAAAACATGCAGAAAAATTAATTCTTATGCTCCATGCAAGAGAATGTCCAAGCGGAAAATTCCCTGTAGTTATCGGAAATGGATGGGGTGGAGTTATTTTCCACGAAGCTTGTGGTCACCAACTTGAAGCAACTAGCGTTGCAAAAGGTATGAGCGTATTTTCTGGCATGAAAGGTGAAAAAATTGCTAATGAATGCGTAACAGCATACGATGATGGTTCAATTCCAAATGAATGGGGTTCAAATAATCTCGATGATGAAGGTCTAAAACCACGTAAAAATGAACTTATCAAAGATGGTATTTTAACTGGATATCTTGTTGATAGTTTCAATGGAAGAAGAATGAATGAACCAGGAAATGGTTGTTCAAGAAGACAAAATTATAAATTTGAGCCAACTTCAAGAATGTCAAATACATATATTGCAAACGGAAAATCAACAAAAGAAGAAATCATTGCTGCAACAAAACTTGGAATTTATGCTGTTTCATTTGGTGGAGGAAGCGTTGACCCATCAACTGGCGACTTTAACTTTGGTTGCGATGAAGCATACATTATCAAAGATGGAAAAATTGGCGAACCTGTAAGAGGTGCAACCCTTGTTGGTAATGCTCGCGACATTCTAAAACATATTGATATGGTTGGAAATGACTTAGCATTTGGTCAAGGCAACTGTGGTTCTGCATCTGGTTCAGTTCCTGTAAACGTTGGTCAACCTACAATTAGAGTTGATGAAATTGTTGTTGGAGGAAGAGGAGGATCTATTGATGAATTCTAAAAAATATTTTGCTCTAGCAAAAGAAAACGGCATTGATGTCTGCGAATTAACGCTTTCTAAAGATACTTCATTAAATTTTGAAATTTTTAAAGGTGAAGTTATTTCTTATTCAGTTGAATTCTCAAAAGGAATCTCTTCAAGAGGTATTTTCAACAATAAATTAGGTGCGTCATTCACTGAAAAAGATGATAAAGACACATATATGTTTTTAATTAACGCAATTAAAGACTCTGCATCATTAAGTGAAACATTAGACGAGGCAATTATTTTCAAAGGAAGCGAAAAATATAAGAAAAAATCAACTTTTTCTAAAAAATTAGCTGCTTGGACAGTTGATGAAAAACTCAAAATATGTCATGAAATTGAGAAGAAATTAATCGCAGCTGATTCAAGAATAAGTGATGTTGAGGTTATGTATTCTGATTCTTCATCCGAATCTGAAATTATTAACACATACGGTTTACACTTAAAATCAAAATCGAACTACTTCACAATTTATGCAAGCATTGTTGTAAAAGAAGGAGCAGAAATAAAATCATACTACGACCTCATTTTTGATAACGATCCAGCAAAAATCGATGTTGATAAATTTGTCAAAGACATTGTTGAAGCAGGTTTAAGAAAATTACACGGTGAAAGTATTAAAGCCGGTTCCTACAAAGGTGTTTTATCAAGAAATTGTGTTTCAAGTTTGCTAAATGCTGCACTTTCTAGCGCAATTGCTGAATCAGTACAAAAACACACATCAGTTTGGGAAGGGAAATTAAATACTAAAGTCTTTAGTGAAAAACTAACAATTTATGAAAAACCATTAGCAAATAACTTCTTCTATACATACTTTGATGGCGAAGGTGTTGCAACTTACAACAAAACCGTTATTGAAAAAGGTGTTTTAAAAACATACTTCTACAACTTAGTTACAGCTAAAAAAGATAACGTTGCTTCAACCGGTAACGGAACTAAAAATGGTAGCAAAGTTGGAACATCATTTGGCAACATTTTTGTTAAACCTGGCAGATTAAGCGAAGAAGAATTAATCAAAAAGATTGGAAATGGTGTCTATATTTCAGATATTTCCGGTTTACACGCTGGTTTAGATGCAAATAGCGGTAATTTTTCACTTCAGGCAGAAGGTTTCCATGTTGTCGATGGTAAATTAGGTAGCCCATTAACATTATTTACAGTTAGCGGAAACATTTTTGAATTATTTAACAGTGTTATCGCTGTTGGCAATAATTTAAAACTCTTACCAAGCGCAACTTTTGTCCCTTCAATTGCATTTAAAGGCTTAAAAATTTCTGCTGAATAATCAAAAGACTTCATAAAAAAATCGCTGTTATCGAATTTCTTTGATAACAGCTTTTGTTTTGCGAAAATGGTATAAAATACCAATATTTTTCATCACTAGTAGATAATTAGTAGGTTTCTAGTACATTTCTAGTACATTACTGG
>CAMESA010000137.1 GCA_945935945.1 uncultured Mollicutes bacterium
ATTTAGTGCTGCAATTTGAGATGGAACATACTCATCAGCAGCCATGTTTAAATCTTCTTCCCAGCCAACAATACTTGTATCAGTTCCTCTAAAACAAACAATGTTAAAATTTGAAAAAGAAATTGTAAAAGCAAAAAATTGAATCTTTTTGTCTTTATTTACTTCATCATCGAAATACCCAATTTTTATTCTTTTGTATCTTTTGATTGAGAAAAATCTATGCAAAAATTTAGAATACCCATTCGGAATCAAATTCGTTTTATTTAATTTTTCAAATCCTTCTTGAGCAAATTTTTTAATCTCAAAAAATTTATTTTCGTTCTTTACTTGTTTATAAAAATCAGTATTTTCAAATGTCGCATAGGAAAGAAGCGCAAATGCAACTATATCTGCTTCCTGAATATGAAGTCGCCTAAAATCATAATCGCCCCATTTAGTGAAAAAGTCAAAAATGGTGCCTGTCATTAAATCCTCTTTATTTCTTTTGTTGCAATTAATTTTGCACTCGTGCCAAAAATATTATCTAATAAAACATCTCCAACTTTAACTGGAGCTTCAACTTCTATCTTATTAATAATATTCATCAAATCAAACATCTTATTTTTATCAATTGGCTCAGTTGTTCGACATGAAACAACTCTAAGATCGCCATTTTTAACCTTTACAGTTGATGTAACTGTTCTTTTTGGAGCAACTGATTCTTGTTTTACATACTCAAGTCCACGTTTACATGTGTAGCCAGTGATACTTTCACCATCAACTTTTATATGACAACCACGAGGGCAAACAATACAAATAAATTCTTTCATATTAAAATTCCTCAACTGAAACATCAATTGTTGAAATTTCATTAAAATCTACGTTATTTAATGAAACTTTTACCATTTCGCTTGGTATTAAATTCATTTTTGTAATGGTTTTTATCACTTTATCGCCATCTTTGAATGTAATCCTGCCTTTTGAAATTGGTTTTTTAACTCTAAACGAGAATGAAACTTCATTTAAATCTTTTGTTACATCAATATAATTTGGTAAAACATAGTTCAAATTTTCTTTAGCATCAACGACGATACGTTTTTCAACATGTTTATGATGATGAATCAAATCATAAGCAGCACATTTACCAGCTTTTTCACCTTCAAGTGTGACAAAATCAACTAAATCATGAACATGGAGAACATTTCCACAAGAATAAATTCCTTTTATACTAGTTTCTAGATTTTGATTAACTTTGCTTCCTTTTGTTCTTGGATTGACTTCACATCCAGCTTGTTTTAAAAGCGCATTAAATGGATAAAGTCCAATGCTTAAAAGTAGGGTGTCACATTCAATAATTTTTTCTGTTCCTTTTATTGGTTTTAAATTTGCATCAACATCACTAATTTCAATTGCTTCAAGATTATTTCTTCCAATAACTTTTGTAACAGTATTTGATAAACGAAGTGGAATATCAAAATCATTCAAGCATTGAACAATATTTCGATTTAATCCGTTTGAATAAGGCATTAATTCACTAACACCGATGACTTTTGCGCCTTCAAGTGACATTCTACGTGCCATAATCAATCCAATATCGCCACTTCCAAGAATGTAAACTCTCTTTCCAACAAGATATCCATCAATATTCATGTATTTTTGAGCCAAACCAGCAGTGTAAACACCTTTTGGTCGATTACCTGGAAGGCTAATTTGACCAGCGGTTCTTTCGTTGCATCCTGCACTAAAAATAATTGCTCGTGCATTTATCTTATTAAAACCGTCTTCAGAATTGATGTATGTAACAGATTTATCTTTTCCAATACCCAAAACTTGTGTATTAAGTAAGTATTTTATGCCATTTTCTTCAATCTTTTTGATGAATCTATCTGCATATTCAGGTCCTGATAATTCTTCTTTAAAATATTCAAGACCAAAACCATTATGAATACATTGATTCAAAATACCACCAAGATGATCGCCTCTTTCAATGATTAAAATATCTTTTACACCATTTGAATAAGCACTTAAAGCGCTCGCTAAACCTGCTGCGCCACCACCAATAATAACTAAATCAACTTTCTTCATAATTACTGGCCCTTCCTTGTTTCAACTAAAATGTTTGTTCCTAAATCATCATAATTGACTTCATCCAATGAGATATTTAGTTCTCTAGCAAGAATTTTAACAACGTCTTCTTGGCAGAATGTTCCTTGACATCTTCCAAACCCGCTTCTAGTTCTCTTTTTGACGCCTTTTACACTTCTTGCTCCACAATTTCTATGAATTGAATCAACTATTTCACCTTCGCTAACTCTTTCGCAACGACAAATAAGTTTTCCATATTGAGGATTTTCTTTAATTAATTCATTATATTTGTCTTTTCCTAAAGTTTTTAAGGAAGAACTTTTTCTTACTTTTGGATTGAAATTTGGATTAATTTCTAAATTTAATTCATTTTTTATTAAATCAGAAACATATTCGCCAATTGCAGGTGATGAAGCTAGACCTGGAGACATTATTGCAGCGCAATTAAAGAATCCTTTATTTATTTTACTTTCACCGATTACAAAATCATGTGTACTTGAATTAGCTCTAATTCCCGAAAATTGACGAATATTCTCTTGAAGAGGAATTGAAGGAATTAATTTAAAAGCACCCTCTTTAACTGAATTTAAAATTTCAGTGTTGGTCATGTAATCTTCTTTGTAAGTTAAATCATTACTTGGACCTAAAATATAATTAAAACTTGTTGTTGGTGAAACTAGAATTCCTTTACCAACTTTTGTTGGACACATGAATAAAGTGTGCTTCACAAAACTAGTATTAAAGTGATCCAAAACAAAATATTCACCTTTTCTTGGCTCAATTTCAAACTCTGGTTTTTCAACAAAACTTAATACTTTATCACTATATAAACCAGCTGCGTTTACGATAGTTTTTGTGCGATAAATATTGCCTAAATTCGTAAAAACCTCGTAAAAGTCCACTCTTTTTGTAATATTTGTTACTTCTTCGTTGAGATGAAGTTCGACTCCATTGTCCATTGCATTTTCCATGAACTTAATATTTAGCGTGAATGGATTTACTATTCCAGCACTTTTACAAAGTAATCCACTAGTGGCTAGTGGTGAAATATTTGGTTCAATTTTTCTGAGTTGATCTTGTGTTAAAAACTCAGCTTCAACATTGTTTTCTTTTGCTCTTTCAAGTAACGATAAAAGAATTGCATCTTCTTCTTTTGAAAATGCAACAGTAATAGAACCAATACGTAAAAACTCAACATTTAAATCTTCACAAACCTGGCCCATCATTTTGTTTCCAAGAACATTAAATTTTGCTTTTTGTGTGCCAGGAATAGGATCGTAACCACTATGAACAATTGCGCTGTTTCTTGAACTCGTTTCTTCACCGCAATCATTATGTTTTTCAATAACAAGGAATTTTCCTTTGTAGCGTGATAAATATCTAGCTACGCTCGCTCCTATGACTCCTCCGCCAATAATAATTGAGTCATAAACA
>CAMESA010000138.1 GCA_945935945.1 uncultured Mollicutes bacterium
CGTTATTAACTATAAGATCGGCGTAATATTCGCTTGGGCCAATAATTTCTTCATACATTGGCTGAACAGTAGTGAAATATTGGGTTGTAATTGATTCGTAATCTCTTCCTCTTTCGTTGATATCACGTTTCATTCTTCTAAGAAGTCTACGTTCTCTACTTGCGTTAATGAAAATTTTTAAATCACCTAAAGCACGAACATCTTTATTAACTAAAGCCATGATACCTTCAACAATTATCAAATCATTCGCTTTAACTTCGACGACTTTTTCACTACGTGTGTGTTGAACATAGTCGTAAACAGGTTTCATGATTGTTTTTCCATTTTTTAAAGCAGTTAGTTGTTCCCTCATTAGAGGCCAATCAAATGCTTTTGGGTGATCATAATTTTGTTTTTTTCTTTCTTCAAGAGTTAAGTGTGTTAAATCTTTATAATAATCATCTATTGAAATATGAGTGATATGTTCATTACCTAAAGATTCAATAACTTTGTTTATAACGTATGTTTTTCCACTAGCAGTGCCGCCGCCAACCAATATTAATTTTGCCATAACTTAAATTCCCTTATAAAGTTTAACACTTAAATCAATCTTTGGGCAAAAAAATCTAGTTAAGAATATCAAAAATTGAAATTTAATTAACATAAAAATACTTTTTAAGTATAATTACATTAATAAATAAAAAGTTTTTGCACTTTTTGTTTAGAAAGGACCAAAAAATGAAATATAAAATTGTTGTAGATAGTAGTTCAAATTTAACAAGTGACTACATCAAAGATGATGAAGTTGGTTTTGCAGTCGCACCTTTAACGATAAGAGTTGGTGGCAAAGAATATGTAGATAATGATACGGTGGACGTAGACGAACTTCTCGATAATACAATGAAATCTGAAGAGGCAGGAAAAACAAGCTGCCCATCTCCTCAAGATTTCTTGAACACTTATGAAGATGCTGAACATGTAATTGTTGTAACTATTAGTTCTAAACTCAGTGGATCTTATAATAGTGCAGTTTTAGCAAAAAATATGTCAGCAAACCCTGATAATGTGCATGTCATTGACAGCAAACTAGTTGCAGGGGCAATCAGAATTGTTGCAAATAAAGCATATGAATTAATCAAAAAAGGATTAGAATATACTGAAATTTGCAAAAAATTAGATGACTATTCAAAAACTGTTAATCTCTTATTTGTATTAGACAAGTTTGACAACTTAGTTAAAAACGGAAGAATGAATAAAGTTTTAGCTTTTGTTGCAACTATGATTAATATTAAACCTCTTTGCTATGGCGAAGATGGTGAAATCAAAATTAAAGAAAAGATTAGATCACTACAAGGTGTTTTCAAAAGACTTGTCGTTAATGTCGGTAAGTTTTGTGAAAATACTAAAGGCAGAATTTGTGTTATTTCACATACAAATTCACTTGAAAATGCAAAAATATTAAAAGCTTTAATTGAACAAACATATGAATTTGACGAAGTTATCATTGAAAACAATAGAGGTCTTTGTGCTTTCTATTCGCTTAATGGTGGTATTATCGTCAGTTTCTAATATTTAATATATTTACTACTTATTAAATCATATAGATTTATGATATTATTTTTAATATGAAAAAAAAGCAAACCGAGACTAGAACCAGTAAATTTAAGGAATATAGAGAAGAAATTAAAAATATTCCAGTTGATACAGGAAAAAGATCCTCGGTTTTAAAGTCTAAAGACGATAAAAATGATAAAAAACATTATTTAAGTAAAAAAGAGAAACAAAAAATTAAAAAAGAGAAAACTGCTCTTGATGAATATTTGAAAAAAAGTCGAATTAAAAAATTCTTATATATTTGTTTTGTTATAATCATTATAACTGCATTAGTATTACTAACAATTTACTTATGCAATAAGTTTTCGGAGATGAATTTATGGTAAAAAATTATAGCATTGCAATCGATGGACCAAGCGCAAGCGGTAAATCAACAGTTGCAAAGTTAGTAGCAAAAAAACTTGGTTTTGTATATATCGATACAGGTGCAATGTATCGTGCTTTTACTTATGCAGTAATTTTAAATGGTTTAAATCCTGAAAACGAAGAAGAAGCATCCTCATTGGTTAATAAAATCGATATTAATTTTAGTGATGAAAACAAAATTTTATTGAATGGGAAAGATGTTTCAAGAGAAATTAGAGATAATTTAGTAGCAAATAATGTTAGTTTTATCGCAAGTTATAAGCAAATTCGCTTATTTTTAGTAGATTTACAAAGAAAAATTGCTTCAAACAAAAATGTTGTAATGGATGGAAGAGATATTGGCACATACGTTTTGAAAGACGCCAACTTAAAGATTTTTCAAGTTGCAAGCGTAGAAGAAAGATCTAAGAGAAGATATTTAGAAAATAAAGAAAAAGGTATTGATACAACTTACGAAGATTGTTACAAAAATATTACAACACGTGATTATATCGATTCACATCGTGCTTTTTGTCCATTAGAACCTGCAAAAGATAGTATTGAAATTAATACAACTGAAATGACAATTGATGAAGTAGTCGATGCTATTTTAGTTGAAGCTAAAAAGAAAGGAATCAATTAATCATGGCATTAGGGTTGCTAGCAATTGTTGGTTCTCCTAGTGTAGGTAAATCCACAATTTTTAATAGAATTATTGGTGAGAAAAAATCTATCATTGAAACTGAAAGAGGTGTAACAAGAGATAGAATTTACGGAAAAGCAGAGTGGCTTACTCGTGAATTTAATGTAGTTGACACTGGTGGTATCGAGGTAGAAAATAGACCATTTCAAGAACAAATTCGTGCTCAAGTCGAAATCGCAATCGATGAAGCAGACGTTATTTTATTTGTTGTTGATGGACAAATTGGCATGAACGAAGACGACCAAATGGTTGCAAACATGCTCTATAGAACGAAAAAACCTATTATTTTAGCTGTAAATAAAATTGATGAAAATCACTTAAAAAATAATATTTATGAGTTTTATAGTTTAGGACTAGGAGATCCTATTCCTACTAGTGGTGCACATGGTGTTGGAATTGGTGATATTTTGGATAAAGTAATCGAGTATTTACCAAAAAATAATGATTCAAAAGAGGATAGTGCAATTAAATTCTCAATTATCGGACGTCCAAATGTTGGAAAATCTTCTTTATGCAATGCAATTTTGAATGAGGAAAGAGTTATTGTCTCAAATATTGAAGGAACAACACGTGATGCAATTGACACAAAATTCAAAAGAAATGATACAGATTATGTCGTAATTGATACTGCTGGACTTAAAAAAAGAGGAAAAATTTACGAATCTATTGATAAATATGCTGCTTTAAGAGCCTTAAGAGCAATTGATGAAAGTGATGTTTGTCTTCTTGTTATTGATGCTGAAAAAGGTATAACAGAACAAGATAAACACGTTGTTGGATACGCAGTTGAAGCCAAAAAAGTAATCATAATTATTGTAAATAAGTGGGATTTGGT
>CAMESA010000139.1 GCA_945935945.1 uncultured Mollicutes bacterium
TGTTCCATCCATTTTAGTGATTACAATACCAGTTATATTTACTAATTCTTTAAATGCTTTAGCTTGTAATACACCATTTTGACCAGTTGTTGCATCAATAACTAAAAATGACTCAGGTTCGTGATTGATTAATTTTTTTGTGACATTATAGATTTTTTTAAGTTCATCCATAAGGTTCTTCTTGTTTTGAAGTCTACCAGCAGTATCAACAATAACTAAATCAAAATTCTCTTCAACACCTTTTTTTACACCTTTATATGCAACGCTTGCTGGATCTTCATTTTCATTCCCACTTACAACAGGAATATTAAGTCTATCACCCCAAACTTGAATTTGTTCTTTTGCCCCGGCTCTAAATGTGTCAGCAGCAACCAAAAGAACTTTTTTACCCTGATCTTGATATCTTTTTGCTAATTTTGCAATTGATGTTGTTTTTCCAACACCATTAACTCCAGTCATTAGCAAAACTTGAGGTAGATTATCAAAAGTAAGTTCATTTTTAATATCTTCACCTTCTTTAAGATAATTTAAAAACATTTTATCAACTAAAAGTTCATTAATTTCCTTTGGTGAAACAATTTTTTTATTTTTAGAATCTTCTAATAATTCATCGATAATATTTAAAGTAAAACTAACGCCACAATCAGCTTCAATTAAAATTTCTTCGAGTTCTTCAAAATAATCTTCGTTGACTAATTTGTATTTTTTAGTTAATTCATCAAGTTTATTTGAGAATTGTTTACGAGATTTTTCAAGACCTTTATCGTATTTATCTAAAGAGTCATCTTTTTTCGCGCTTAAAGATAAAGAATTTTCATCCTTTTTTTTAGTAAATTTATCTTTTAAAAATTTAATTAATCCCATAATGTAACCTAAATAACAGCTTTTTTGCTAAGAGCATCTCGGGCTGCATCTTGTTCAGCTGCTTTTTTGCTTTTGCCTTCACCATGACCAAGAGTAATTCCGTTAAAGGAAACATCTACATAAAAAGTTCTTTTATGAGGTGGCCCTTTTTCTTGAGTGACAGTGTAAACAACAGATTCTCTATATTCTGCCTGCATTGCTTCTTGAAGAATGGATTTATAATCTTTCATTTCCTGAATTGTAAATGTTCTAACTTCATCACCATATATTTTTTTGATAAATTCGGCAGTGAATTTTAATCCTTTATCTAAATACATGGCTCCAATTACTGATTCAAAAACGTCTTCAAGAATTGACTTATTTTCAACAACATCTTCAATTTCTAAAGAATGGCCAATACGAATAAAATCTTCATAGTGTTCTTGCCTTGCAAGTTTTGCTAAAAATTCAGTTTGTACAAGATAGCTTTTAGCTTTTGTTAATTCTCCTTCTCTCATATCTGGATGATACTTAAAAAGCAAAGAAGCAATAACAAAACCTAAAACGCTATCTCCCATGAATTCAAGACGCTCATAATCATGATGAGATGTCTTTTGGTCACTATTGCAAGAAGCATGTGTAAAAGCCATCTCATATAATTCGACATTTTGAGGATTTATTTTATATTTGTTAAAAAACTCATTAATATCTCTCACTAATTTAATTCCTTTTTAATCTTTTCTACTATATCTTCTTTTACAAGGGTGTATGCATTATTAAGCGCGCTTAAGAATGATTGAAGATCGCTACTGCCATGTGCTTTGATTACAACACCATTCACACCAATTAACATTGCTCCACCAACATTTTTATAATCCATTTTAACTTTAATATCATCAAAGCCTTTTTTTGATAACAAATAACCGATTTTTGAAAAAATATTACGTTTAAAACTTTCCTTAATCATATTTGACATGACTTTTGCAGTGCCTTCAACAGATTTGAGGAATATATTTCCAGAATATCCATCTGTAACTAAAACATCAATGTCACCAAATAATGGATCTCTTGCTTCAATATTTCCTTTAAAATTGATTCTTTTATTTTCTTTTAATAATGGGTAAGCTTCTTTATTTAATGGGGATCCTTTTTCTTCTTCAGTTCCGTTAGATAACAAATAAACGGAAGGATTGTTTTCGTTATATCTAATTGAATAATATAAAGAACCCATGATGGCAAATTGATTCAACTCTTCTTTTGTATTTTCAATATTTGCGCCTAAATCACAGACAACAAATTTTTTATCCTTTTTAATAGTTGGGAAAGAAGTGATTAAACATGGGCGAATAATGCCAGGAATTCTTTTAATTTTGAAAACGGATGCAGCAAGTAAAGCGCCTGTACTACCTGCACTAATTAAAGCATCACATTTATTATCTAAATAAGTAGAAATTGCAACCATTAATGAGCTCTTTTTATCTTTAAGAGCTGTCATTGGGTCAACATCCATTGCTAAAATAGTCTCACTATTAACTATTTTACACTTTGGATTGCTTTTAAAACTCTCTAATTTAGTTTCATCACCAATTAAAAATAGTTCAACATCATCGTGCAAGGATAAAAATGAGTTAGTAGCACTAATAGTTGCTTCTAGTCCATTATCTCCACCCATCATATCAATAACTATTTTCATATTTCACTCCTTTTAAAAAGGCCCTTTTAAAAGAGCACTTTTATTATTCAACACCAACAATGTAAGAATATACAGGTTGATTTCCAATTCTTACATCAAAGTCACAATTCTTGAATTTTCTTTCTATATATTTTTCAACTTTTTGAACTTCTTTTTCATCAGCAACATCGCTGCCTAATAAAACAGTGATTACTGAACTATCCTCATCAACCATCTTTCCTAAGAGGGTTTTTAAAGCATCAAATTTATTTTTATGGCAAGATAAAATTTCTTTTGAATTCAAAATAGCCATATAATTGTCTTTTTTAACACTTACACCATATATTTCTGTATCTTTAATTGCAAATGTTACTTGACCACTCTTAACAGTTGATAATGAATCGTTCATAACTTCTTCATTATCTTTTGCGCTAAGTTCTGGATTGAAATTCATTGATGCAACAACGCCTTGCATAATTGTTTTTGAAGGAATAACAATAACATTAATATTATCTTTTAAAACATCTCTTGCTTGGTTTGCAGCCATGATAATGTTTCCATTATTTGGTAAAACAAAGACAGTTTCAGCATTAGCATTTTCAATTGCTTTAATAATATCGTTAGTAGAAGGATTCATTGTTTGACCGCCGCTAACAATATAATTAGTTCCAGCTTCTTTGAATAATTCGTCAACACCATCGCCAACGCTAATAGCAATAACTGCAAATTTTTCTTTAGGTTTATTTGAAACTTTTGGAGCAGCTAATGGAGCTTGTTTAAGTTCGCTTGCAGCCATGTGCGTTCCATTTTTATTTTGCTCATTAAATAGAATTTCGTTATGTTGTTCAGTCATGTTTTCGCATTTTAATTTGATAAATTCACCAAATTGTTGAGCATAATTAAAAATATCACCAGGTTTTAATGTATGAACGTGAACTTTTACGATATCT
>CAMESA010000140.1 GCA_945935945.1 uncultured Mollicutes bacterium
GGCCAGGTTTTGCAAAAACATAATTATCATTTTCATAATCTTTAAGAAGCATCATTCTTAAACTATAAGATCCATACGAATTATTTGATATTGCTGTTGCTTTTTCAATGTTTGAGATCATTTCAGCAAATAAACCTCTTGCAATTAGTCGATTTTTCAACATTTTTTCATCGTAATTTTCAAATTTATCAAAATAATCGGCAATTGGTTCTAGAATTTTATCTTGTTGCTCCTTGCTTAAAGAAACAAAATAATCTCTAACATATTTCAATAATGTTCTTTGTGCAATATCTAAACTTTGTAATATTTCTTTACTTAATAAACCATAAATTGGTAAGCAAGTAACAAAAAATGCGCCAGTACCTGGAATAAAATTTTCGACAAATTCTTTCCTAAGAGCTTCAAACCTAATTTGTTCTACATCTTTATTTAAATGGTAAAAAATATAGTATTCATCTTTTTTAAAAGATTCGTACAAAGATTCGCTAATAACAAGATCATCTGGAATAATTAAATCTGATAAAAACATGTTTACTCCTTAAAAAGGTATGTATTAGGTAATTGGATATTGTACTGAATCGAGGAACGAAGTTGCATCATCCTGAATAAATCACGATTTATGAAATCATTAAAAAATGGGTCCTTGATAATTTTCTCAAATTCTAAATTAGAAGTTGTATAGATTATGACAAGTAGACAAGAAATTGTAAAAGTATCATAGTTTTTCTTGCTTTTTTCTTTTTCAAGATACTTAAATAAGCCATTTAAATAACTTAATCGATCAATTCTAAGAAAATAATCATTGTTTATATAAATAACTAAAGCAGGGATTCTATAAAAATAGGTCAATGAAAATTTCTTTGTCGAATCATAATTTTTATAGAAATCAATAAATGGATTGTCTGCGTAATTAGATTTTAAATTTTTTACTAAATTTAAAATCGTGTAGTCAGTAAATTTTATATTTTTTTCGAATTGAAAAGCTAAATCAAATTTAGCGTTTTTATAAAAACGTGCAATTTTTATAAAATTAACCATTTCAATATCATTGAATTTTTCTGCCAAACGATCTAATGTTGAAAGAAAAGGATCAACATAATAACGAAAATCTAATATCTCTTTTAATTTTTGATAAATTGTTCTATCAGCAAATGTTTCTACTCTTGCAATGATCCAATCTATAATTCCTAACTTATAAATATCCTTATTAATTAATTTTAAAAAATCACTTTCCTCTAAAAATCCATTTCCATAATCATTTGGAATACTTAAATCTAGATATGTATATGAAGAGTAGAATTGATTGTACTCATAATCGAGTCCATATTTTATTAATACTGTTCTTAAAAATGGGTCGCTACTTTGTTCATAGTATTTAAAAATGCCATAATAGATAGAATAATAACTTGATGCTGATTTTAAAAGATCCAAATGTAGGCTACCTGGAATTGTTAATTCATCTAATAATCTTCTAATAAATCTATCAAAATAATATCCGCTTCCGGCTAATGAATAAATTTTAGCTTGAAATCTAGCAAGATATTTACCAAAACATTTTGGTTTAGTTTTTAAAGTTGCTAAGCAAATATGTAGAGTTACTGGTAAATATTGTTCGAAATATCTAGTGTCATCATCCAAATAATAATTTTTATTCCATATTCTGCTAAAAGTATTAGCCATATCATCAATAATATCTTCGTTCATTTCGACAATTTTCTCGCGATATTTGTCTTTTTTATCACTAAATCCCAAAAAAATCTTGTAAGCAACGTATAAATTTTCATTCAAAGTAAGAATAATATTTTTGTTATTAATGAAAATATCAACAAGTTCATCGTTGTCATTAAATACAAATTTAATGACTTTGACTCCATTTAATTTGTATGAAAAAAAGAAACAATTATTATTCTCACCAAGAAAACGAATGTATGACAGTTTTGTTAAATTCAAAACTTCGTTATCTAAGCTTTCTTTATTGTTTTTAAAAAACTCTAAATATGGATTTATAGGCAAATTTTCCATAAGAAAAATTATAACATTTTTTAAAATCGAAATTATATTGTTTTGTTATCAATCGTTATAATTTTTCCACTTACCGTTATGAAGTCTATGTAATTCTTCAGTGACAAGCAGCCACTTAATTGTGCTTAATCTTTTTGGATAGAATTCGATAAATTCACCTTTATAAAAAGTGTAAAATCTTGATGCGTCAGTACACATACCATAAGTTGGAGTCTCTACTAGATTAAATTCAACTTCGTATGGCCCATTATTTCTTATCCCTTTAAAATGAATACCCTTATGATCGATTCTTAGCACTCCGTTTCCTTCAATTTCACTTGTTTTTAAATTTTTAAGATACTCATATTTTGGTAAAAATCCAATGTCAACCTCGTCTTCAAGATAAAATTCTGGATCTTGAATCTCTTTTTTGACTTCTTCTCTTTGATAATCAAACCAATCTTTTGGATTTTTAAATAGTAACTTGCCATTAACTGCGCTTAAAGCGTATGAATTATCCATTTCAACTTTGTTGTGGCACTTTTTGCAGACTAAATAATTATTTCCACTTTCATTTTCAAATTCAGCTCCGCAAACTGGGCATTTGTATAAAAGTTGCTCAATATTTTTCATTACTTCATTGGTTTTATATATATTTTTTGCAGTTTCATTATAAAGATAATCATTAGTTTGAATTTCTTTATTTAGAATATCTTGAATTTCATCAGCATCTAATCTTGAAAGATCATCAACGCTGAAAAGTTTTTTATATGATACTTCAACTTTACCTGGTCTCTCTATCAAATTGTATTTTGGAGAAACTAAATAACCACCTTTAATTGATGAAACGTAAACAGGAACATTTAATTTTTTAAGTAATTTTCCACTTCCTAAGGCCACTGGCTGACTTCCGCCACTAATTGAAGACATACCTTCAGGGAATAAAACTACTCTGCCACCACTTTTAATTACTCTAAAAATTTCAAGAACAGTATACATATCAGGAGTAAAATTCTTTTTTGGAATTTCTTGTAATAAGTGAAAGATTGTATGCAAATGACTCCTAAAGAATTCGTTATAACCAGCAACAAAATTTAATGTTTGAGGTAACAATGGTACTGCGGTAAAAATATAATCAAGTCTAGAAGCATGATTTGATATTAAGATATATGCTCCTTTTTCTTTTTTTGGGTCATCAATGAAATTAACGTTCATCTTATACTTTTTAGCAACAGTATATTTCCATAAATGGCCTAAAAAATTATAAATTATGTAATTTGGTTTTTTGATTTTTCTTTCGTGTAATTTTTGATCTAATGTCTTTTTCATAATTTATATTCTATATTTTTTTATCAAATCAAAAAATGGAATAATTGCATTTTTTAAAAACATGTTTCAAAAATATGTGTTTAAAA
>CAMESA010000141.1 GCA_945935945.1 uncultured Mollicutes bacterium
TTCAGGTTGTGGTAAATCAACAACTTTAAGAATGATTGCTGGACTTGAAGAAATAACATATGGTCATGCCTACTTAGGTGAAAAAGAAATTACAAATCTTGCTTCAAAAGATAGAGATATGGCGATGGTTTTCCAAAACTATGCTCTTTATGCACATATGACAATCTATCAAAACATGGCATTTTCATTAACATTAAGAAAAATTAAACGTCCACTTCTTGATAAAAAAGGTAATCCAGTTAAAAAAATAGATAAGCAAGCTATTAAAGATAAAACTTTAGAAGCTGATTACTTAACTAAAAAATACGAAGAGATTGAAAATAAAGAATCTAGCGATGCAATCGATCTTAAAAATAGTATCAATAAACTTAAAGAAGAAATTGAAACTTTAAAGACAACTCCTGTTCAAATCTATTATGAAACAAGTGTTCCAAAAGAAGAAATTCATGAAAAAGTCATGCACGCTGCAAAAATTTTAGGTCTTGAGAAAGAATTAAATAAAAAACCTAAACAATTAAGTGGCGGACAAAGACAAAGAGTTGCTCTTGGTAGAGCTATTGTTAGAAATCCACAAGTTTTCCTTTTTGATGAACCATTATCAAACCTTGACGCAAAACTTCGTGTTGAGATGAGAAGAGAATTAAAACTTTTACATCAAAAATTAAAAACAACAATGATTTATGTTACACACGATCAAATAGAAGCATTAACTTTAGCTGATAGAATCGTTGTTATGTCAGATGCAGAAGTTCAACAAATTGGAACTCCACTTGAAGTTTATAACGACCCAAATAACGTTTTCGTAGCTTCATTTATTGGAAATCCACCAATGAACTTTATTAATGGACGTATTGATGAAAATTATAATTTTATTCAAAGAGTTGGTACTGAAATTGGAAGAAATGAAAAAGATGAACCAATTTATGAATACCATGATGGAGAAATTAAATTTGCTCTCGATGGTAAATCAAAAGAAATTATAGTTAGAAATAATTATGCTGGCAAAGATGTTATTTTAGGCGTAAGACCTGAACATTTTGTCCAAAACGGCTCACTAAATACAAAGATTGAGTTAGTTGAACATTTAGGAAGTGCTACATTATTCCATGTTTTAGCTGGTGGAATGAGATTAAAAGTTAAATTCCATGGCTGGTTAGACTACGAAGAAAATAAAGAATTAAATGTTGATTTCAACCAAGATTTAATTTATTTCTTCGATGCTGCAACTCAAAATAGAATTAGGTAGGTATGATTATGAAAAACGAAGCTACTGCAAATTCATTTAAAGCAAAAATGCTATTTAAAGGGAGAAAAATTTTAATTTCTTTAAAAAGAAACTATTACATCATCCCTTTAATCTTTACATTAATTTGTGCTGCATATTTTTTATGTACACTTTATATTCTTTCACCAGTATTTTTTAGAATTCAATCTGCAACAAGTTATTCAAAATTTAACTCACTTTTCATATTTTTAGTTAGTTTAGCTGTAATTTTATATTCAATTGCTTATTTAAATTATGCTATTAAAAAATATGGAAAAAATCGTCCACTTTATATGTTAATCATATTTTATGTGTTAATGGTTGGTTCAATTGCTTTATTAATTTTACTTTATTATTCAAATTATTATAATTACTTAGATGATTTAAACATTTTTAATACTCAACCTGATAAACAAGTTGCATACCTTGAATTTTTACAAAAGGATATTCAAGCTCATAACGCAATCATCACATCCCTTGTACTCTCATTTGTTGATTTATTAATTGTTTCAACTGCACCACTTGTTCAGTCAAAACTTAAAAAGCTTAAATTCAAACAAATTGATGAAAACGCTCAATATGAAGGAAAAAAAGAAGACAAATAAAGAACTAGAAAAAGAAATCGAAGAATATACAAAACCTAGTTTTCTTGACAAAATTCCATTTAGTGTAAAAGCAATTTTCTTTAAATACTGGTTATTTGGAGCAATTTGCTTTTTTGTATTAATGGGACTTGGAGCAGCTGGGGTATATGGTATTGTCGCAACTTTGATTTGTGGTCTAATCGGTGGTGCTTTGTTCGATATGTTATATGGACATGTTCTTGAACTAATTGAACCAAAAACCGGAGATTCTAAATATTTTGTTATCTTTAGATCGAAAAACGTTGTTTCTACAATTGTTTCAATATTGTATATAACTCTAGTTTTCTACCTTGGATCAATTATTATTAGTGCAATCGTTTCACTTTATGAAGATAATTCGTTCTGGCTTTTTCAAGAACCTTTAACCCAAGCTTTGGTTCTATTTGTAATAGATGGATTATTTATGATTATTAAATTCTTCATTTTATTCATAAAGGATAAGGTAGAGGATAAAAAATTAGAAAAAAGGAACTAAAATGAAAATTATAAATTTAACAGCAGTTTCAGCTACTTTTGAACTTGAAAATGAATCAATTTATTATAACGATGATAAATTTGATGTTTTTCTTGACGGCAAAATTGTTATTAAAGATGAAAAAAGAAATGTTTTTACTATTTTTAATCTAAGCCCTAATACTGAATATGAAATAAAAGCACTAGATAAAACAATAAAATTTAAGACTAAATCAGTTAAAAAATCTTACGTTATTCGTGAAAATGGATTAAAGGATTACACAGAATATATTCAAAAAATCATCGATGAAGCAACTGATGATTCTTTAATTACTATAGAAAAAGGAATTTATCCTTTTAAATATTTAAAATTAAAGAGTAATTTAACTTTTTTTCTCAAGAAAGATGCAATTTTAAGTGCTTCTACAAATATAGATGATTATTTTGAAATTCCTGAAACTGAAACTATTGATGGAAAAATAAAAGAAAGAGGAACATGGGAAGGCTCAAGAACGAAAATGAAAATTTCCATGATTAATATGTTTGATCTTAAAAATGTTGATTTAGTTGGTGAAGGTACAATCAATGGTAACGCTGAAAAATCAACTTGGTGGAACGATGTTAAAAATTTACCATATGTCAGACCACATCTTCTTTATATTAACAATTCAAGTTATATCAATATTGTTGGAATAAATTTAAAAAATTCGCCTCAACGGACGCTTCACCCATATTTTAGTGACCATATTGGCATCTATAATATTTATATAAATAATCCATTCGATTCACCTAATACAGATGGAATTGACCCTCAATTTGTTGAAAATATGGAAATAATTGGGGTAAATATTTCAGTTGGTGATGACTGTATCGCAATAAAATCTGGAAAAATGGCTCTTGGTGAACTTTATAAAAAACCATCAAATCATATCTACATTAGAAATTGTTTAATGGAAAATGGACATGGTGCTATTGTTCTTGGAAGTGAAATGAGTGGTGGAATTAAAGATATTGAAGTAAAAAGATGTATTTTTAGTAATACCGATCGA
>CAMESA010000142.1 GCA_945935945.1 uncultured Mollicutes bacterium
TTAAAAACAATAATTTTTACAGCGATTGGTGCAGCTTGTTTTTCTTTAGCAAGTTGTAATAACACAAAAGTTGAAGAGCCAGATTATTATGATCCAACTCATAATCCTTTTGGAAAATATGATGAACCAGTAAGAGTCAAAGGTGTTATGGAATACGTTGCTCATAACGATAGCAGAGTTCCAACAAATATCACACCTGAAACTAATAAATTCATCACAAAAATCAAAGATGAAATGAATATTCAATGGGAATATTTATGGAAAGTTCCATCAACTCAATATGAAAATAAGTTAACTGCACAACTATTATCAAAAACACATCCTGACATTTTAAAATTAAATGCAACTCAATATGAACAATTATTGAAAAAGGGAATGTTAAAAGATTTAACAGAAACTTATAAATATGCTTCACCAAAAGCAAAAGAGTTTTTGTTTAGAAATCCTGAAGTTATTGAACGTTTAAAAACGGAAGATGGGAAAATTTATGCTATTCCTCAATACGATGATATTAACCGTGAAGTTCCTGTAATGTATTATCGTAAAGATTGGTTAAAGAGCAATAATTTAAGTATTCCAACAACACCAGCTGAATTAAAGAATGTATTAAAAACTTTTAAAGAAAAAGAAGGTGCAACAAGTGGTATTGGTCTTTCAAAGTCATTCGTTGGTTCATACCTTACACTTGATAGATACCTACAATCATTTGGTGCTAATCCTTTTTCATGGATTGATGATGGAAATGGACATTTAGTATCTAGTGAAACTACTGATGATACTAAAAATGCACTTAAATATTATGCAGATTTATATAAAGAGGGTTTAATTTCTGTTGATTTTGCTGCTACAGATGTTGCTGGTGGAGAAACTGCAATTAAATCTGGTAAAACTGGAATTATTTTTGGGCCTTGGTGGCAATATGAATACCCACTTGCTGATATTTTACCATCACAAGATTGGGGTTGTGCACCAATTCCTCTAGCAGAACGCGCATCAATTATCATTCCAAAGCAACAAATCAGCTATTATTATGTTTGCACAAAGGACTTTAAACATCCTGAAATCTTAATGAAAATGATTAACGCATACATTGAATGGGATGGAACTGAAGGTTGTAAACCAGAAGATGGATATGTTTGGAGCTGGGTACCAACTCAATTCTACGATCCAAATGAAGTTGACACACAATATCATTTATTCCAAGAGCAAATCAAAATTGATCCAAAAGCAGAAAAACCTGCACCAGAAGAATGGACAAATCACTTAAAGAATTTATGGAGTGTTTATCCTGAATACTTAAAATGGAAAGAAGACCATGGTAGTACAAAATTCCAAGCAAACTGGTTTGCAAATATTCTTGGCAGATTAACAGATGAAGGAGCTTGGAAAGTTATTCTTGATACAAGAGCAACAAATAGAGTTGTTTATGAAGAATTTTATGATCTTCCAACAGCATCACAAAAGAATTTTGGTGGTCAAATCTCAACTCATGTAAGTGAATATTTCATTAAAGCTATTATGGGACAAGTTGACATCGATTCAACATGGTCAAGTTATATTGCTGAATGGAAATCACTTGGTGGTGATGGTTGCGAACAAGAAGTCAATGAGTGGTATCAAACTCATAAATAATTCTTATGGAAGCATCATTTGTTGAGAATAAAAACGATAAAAAGACTAAAAAACTAAGAAGCTTTGATAAGAAAAATGGGCAACTTGTTTGGTGGCTCATGTTATTACCTGGTCTAATATTTACACTTATTTTTAAATATGGGCCAATGTTTGGTGTTATTATTTCTTTCCAAGAATTTGGTTTAGGTTCTACATCGTTTTTCGGAAATCCTTGGGTTGGCTTTGATAACTTTACTTATGCATTTAGATTAAAGCAATTCGGTCAATCCATAGTTAATACATTATTTATTTGTTCTTTTAAAATTGTGCTTGGTATTGTTGTTCCATTGATATTAGCACTTTTAATTAATGAAGTTGGTAAAAAATGGTTTGCAAAAATCGTTCAAACAGCATATTTCTTACCATTCTTCCTTTCTTGGGTCATTCTTGGTGGTATTTTTAACCAAATGTTCTCATACAATGGAATCATTAACACATTAATAAGTCTTTTTGGACAAGATAGAATATTATTTTTACTCGATAACTCTTGGTTTAGATTCATAATTATTTCCACTGATATTTGGAAAGGTATGGGTTATAACATGATTATCTTCTTAGCAGCAATTACAGGTGTTGACATGTCGTTACATGAAGCAGCTGAAATTGACGGTGCTAATAGAATTCAAAGAGTTTGGCACATTACATTACCTGGAATTTTACCTCAAGTTGCATTGATTTCTACACTTTCAATTTCTGGTATTTTGAATGGTAATTTCGATCAAGTTTATATTCTTTATAACCCAATGGTTTATAAAGGCGGCGATATTATTGACACATTTATTTTCCGTATGATTAGTGAAAACTATGAACGTGGTATGGGTGTTAGTAGTGCAGTCGGTTTAATGAAATCAGTAATCGGTGGAATTTTAGTTGGTGGAACATATTATTTTGCCTATAAAAAATTCGGTTACCGTATTTTCTAGGAGGGAGTTATGGCGATTAAAACTACTAAATCACGTAAAGTATTCGTTGCATGTAATTATTTCTTCCTAGCTTTACTTGCATTGATTTGCTTTTTCCCATTTATTCACTTGTTAGCTTTATCTTTTTCAAGTGATGAATTCACCTCTCAAGGTTTAGTTTCAATTTATCCAATGGGATTCACCGTCGATGCATATACAATTCTTGCTGGTAAAGCAGATTTCTTCAAAGCTTTTGGAATTAGCGTTGCAAGAACAGTTCTTGGAACTGCACTTGCTTTACTTGTCATTATTTTAACGGCTTATCCATTATCAAAATCTAGTAAAGTTTTGAAAGGAAGAACTGCAATTGCCTGGATATTCGTTTTTACAATGTTCTTTGGCGGCGGTCTTGCTTCAACTTACATTCTTTATCTAAATCTTGGTTTAATTGACAACTTCTTAGTTTACATTTTACCTGGAGCATGTGATGTTTGGTTTTCTTTAATGCTTATGAATTTCTTTAGAGGAATTCCAAAGGAGATTGAAGAAGCAGCATTAATTGATGGATGTAATCATTTCCAAATTTTATTTAGAATTTTCGTTCCAATTTCAGTTCCAGTTATTGTCACAATTATTCTTTTCACAGCGGTTGGACAATGGAACTCATGGTTTGATGGTATCTTCTTCATGAGTGATACAACATCGTATCCTCTTCAATCATATCTTTACGTTATGCTTGAAAGTAGTGATCCTGCAAAACTTGCACAAAATGGAACGTTAACTCCACAACAAATCGAACAATTGAAGAATTTAGGTAGTAAAAATTTACAAGCTG
>CAMESA010000143.1 GCA_945935945.1 uncultured Mollicutes bacterium
ATTGAAAAAAAGAAACCATCATCATAAATTCCTTGATGAGTCTCACCATCTTGCCCTGTCAAACCACTTCTATCAACACAAAGTGTGACATGTTGATTTAATCTACAAATATCATGAATCACTTCATCATATGCTCTTTGAAGGAATGTTGAATACATAAATAAATAAGTATGGAAGCCATTCATCGCAAAAGCGCTAGAATAAACTGCCGCATGTTCTTCACTAATTCCAACATCGAATGTTCTATCTGGATATTTTTTAAAAACATCATTTAATTTTGCACCGACTGTAGTTGATGGGCAAATTACTATTGTTTTTTCATTATTTTCTAAATCTTCATCAACTAAATCACTAAAAATTTTAGAAAAAGAAACAACATTACTTGCAACTTTGTTTTTTATTTTTCCAGTTTTAATGTCAAAAGGTTGAACAAAATGATACTCACCAACGATATCCTCTTCAGCTTTTTGATAACCTTCACCTTTTGAAGTTTTAACATGTAGCAAAACAGAATTTTTAGCTTTTTTAGCTTTTTCGATAGCTTTTTTTAGATCTTTAAAACTATCTCCATCAACAGGTCCAAAATATTCAAAGTTAGCATCATTAAAAATCGCATGAACAAAAGGATTTTTTCTAATTCCTTTTAAAATTGCACTAATCCCACCAGTTGTTGGTGAAATTGACATCTCATTATCGTTTAAAATAATGATAATTTTTGTATTTGCAATTACTAGATTGTTTAAAGCTTCAAGGCAAAGTCCATTTTCTAGGCTGCCATCTCCAACAATGCAAACAACATTATGATTTTCTTTTAATAAATCTCTAGATTTTGCAAAACCTAGTGCAGCACTAATCGAAGTTGAAGAATGACCAGCATCATAAACATCAAATTTCGACTCTTTTATTCTTTGAAAGCCATCAGTTCCATTCTTTTGTCTTAAATTTTTTAAAGGTCTACCAGTTAAAATTTTATATGCGTATGAATTATGACCAATATCAAAAATTATCTTGTCTTTTTCAACATCAAAACATTTAAAAAGTGAAATTGTTAGATTTGTAATTCCAAGATTGCTAGATAAATGGCCCCCAAATTCTGAACAGCGAGAAATAATTAATTCTTTTATGTCATCACTTAAATCTTTGAGTTCATTATTTGATAAATCTTTGATTATTTTATAGTCGAAATTTTCATCTAAAATAAAATGTCTCTTAGTTTTCATACCCATCATTATACCTTATCAAATTTAAAAATACTATATCACGAAACTGAGCAATAAATTCCACAGAGTAAAAATTGCCACAAAAGTGGCAACTTTTACTAAGAAAGGAAGACTTAACTATTTATTCAATAGTGAATTTTCTTTAATAACTTTTTCTCTAAGTTGAGCAGGAACTTCTTCGTATGCGTAGAATTCTCTAACAAAGTATCCGCTACCTTGAGTTAAAACTTTTAATTTTGTGACGTAATCAAGAGTTTCAGCTTCTGGTAACAAGACTTCGATCGAAGTTGTTTCGTCTTCTTTATCGATAATATTTTGAATTCTGCCTCTACGAGAATTAAGATCGTTTAATACATCTCCTAAATATTCATTTCCAATATAAATTGAAACATTTAAGATAGGCTCTAAAATAGTTGGTTTTGCTTTCATATATGCATCTTTGAAAGCTAAAATTGATGCCATTTTGAATGCAAGTTCGTTTGAATCAACTGGGTGATATTTACCATCAAGGAGGATTGCTTTACATTTAATAACTGGGAAGCCAGCTAATAAACCTTGATTAAGTGCTTCATAGAAGCCTTTTTCAATACTTGGGAAGTAATTTTTAGGAACAGCACCGCCGAAAATTTGTTCTTCAAAAGCAATTTCTTCAGCTGGTTCAAATCTCATTTTAACAACACCATAGAAACCACTACCACCAGATTGTTTGATGTATCTTCCATCGCCTTCAGCTGATTTTGTAATTGTTTCTCTATAACAAATCTTAGGTTCAGCAGTTGTTAATTCAACACCGTATGTGCCTTTGATTTTTTGGAGAATGTAATTAACGTGAGTTTCACTTAATCCACCAAGTAAAAGTTGTTTTGTTTCAACATTTCTTCTAACTTCGATTGTTTTTTCTTCTTTTAATATCTTTGCAATAGCTGAATTGATTTTGTCATCATCTTTTTTATTTGCAAGTTCAATTGCTTTAAAGAAAACAGCTGTTGGGAAATCAATTTCGTTATATTTAACATGTTTATCTTTATCAGAAAGTGTAAATGAAGTTTCTAAATCTGTTAATTTTGATAAACAACAAATATCACCTGCTCCAACTTCATCAATTGCGTTCATATTTTTACCGCAAACTGATAAAATACTTGAAATTTTAAGGTTTTTATTTAAATTTGGACAATATACTTCTTGACCGACTTTCAAGACACCACTGTCAACTTTCATGTAGTTGATTTGTCCTAAATAAGGATCAATTAATGTTTTGAAAATATATCCACTAAATGGTTCAGCAGATAATGTCTTTCTTGTGACGTCTTTTCCTTCATCGTCAACACCAATATATGGTTTTAGATCTGATGGTGAAGGTAAATAATCAATTAACATTGATAAAAGTGTATGAATTCCGATGTCGTTTTGAGCGCTTCCAAAAATAATAGGATAAATTTCACCATTTAAAACACCTTGTCTTAATCCATTATGAATTTCATCATGAGTTAAAGTTTCTCCACCAAAGAATTTTTCAAGTAATGAATCATCAGTAACAGCAACTGCTTCACAAATTCTATTATGGAATTCGAAAACTTTTGCCTTTTTATCATCATAAATTACATCGTCAACACATTCAGTACCTGTATATCTTCTTGCTTTTAAGTCAACACAATTAATAAATCCATCAAATTTATCGCTGTGGCCTAATGGCAATGTGAATGGAATACACATTTTTCCTAGTTTTGAATAAATATTTTCAAGAATTTCTTCATAATCAGGATAATCTTTATCCATTTTATTTACATAAATTAAGAAAGGAATGCCTCTTTTCCTTAAGAGTTTATAAGCTTTTATTGTTCCAACTTGAACTTTGCTTTGAGCATCAATTACAAGTATTGCACCCTTGACAGAGTGAGCAACAGCGATTGACTCAGCTATAAAGTCATCGTTTCCAGGAACATCAAGTAAATTAATTTTATAACCGTTATAAGTAATTGGTACTACGCTTGTAGAAACACTGCTTAATCTCTTTTTCTCTTCTTTTAAATAATCACTAACAGTATTTCCTTTTTCAATTGTACCTTTTTCACCTTTGTTTACTGTTTGATAAAGGGATTCAACAAGGCTAGTCTTACCGCTGCCTTGATGCCCAAATAACGCAACATTACGTATTTTTCCAGCATCATAGTCCATACAT
>CAMESA010000144.1 GCA_945935945.1 uncultured Mollicutes bacterium
TAAAAAGTAAGGAGTATCGTTTAACTTATTTAGTTGATTTATAATTATATCTTCGGTTGTGCCGTTTTTAATGGCTTTTTGTGGTAAAAATTGACTTTTTATAAAGATATTATGCTTTAAATAAGAAATTTTTAGGAGAATTCCACTATTCAATGAGGCAGAAAATTCCATTTGAAGTGGTATTTTTTTGTAGCCTATTTCTTTGATTGATTCGTTAGCTTTTTTAACAAAATCATTATCTTTTGTTTTGTAAACTTTTGCACCGACAAAAACATTTTCGTTAGTGTATAAAATTGCAACTTTATTACTTGATGATGTTTCCTTAAAATCTGCATCAAACATTTTTGTAACTGGAATACTAATTTCCTTAAAAATATTTTTTGATTCGATTCTTATTTGATCACCTTTATTTAAAGTTTTAAATAATTTAATCCAAATTTTGTTTTGGTTTATTTTTGCAATTTTGCCAATTTCATAACCATAATTATTTGGTCGTTCAATATTTGTTATATCTTCACTTGTAGCATTAAAAAGAAAGCCTTTAGTATACGTTCTATTAAAAACTTTATTGATGTCTTCTTTATTTTGATCCACTTTATCTAGCAAATTGCGATAAAATTTAGTGACACTTGCAACATAATTTGGCTCTTTCATCCTTCCTTCGATTTTCAAAGAATCAATAAAGCGCATATTTTCAATATTATTTGAGGTATTTAAATCTTTCATTGATAAAAGATACCCTGTTTTTATTGTTTTTTGGTTTGTTAAATCGACTAAAGAATAAACTTGTCTACAACAACCTGCGCATCTTCCACGATTTCCACTTCGATCTCCAATCAGAGAACTCATGAGGCAATTACCTGAATATGAAACACAAAGCGCACCATGAATGAATGTTTCAATCTCAATATTCACAGATTTTTTGATATTTTTTAATATTTCAATAGGTGTTTCACGTGCATATACAACCCTAGTTACACCTAAATCTTTTAATAATTTTGTACCTTCAATATCATCAACACCCATTTGAGTCGATGCATGAGCTTCTAATGATTTATATTTTCGTGTTATATAGTCTAAAATAGCAAGATCTTGAACGATAATTGCATCAACATTCATTTTTGCTAATTGATCAATCGCGTTAAACGCTTCAATAAGCTCATCATCATATAAAATTGTATTAATTGTTACAAAAATTCGTACATTTCTTAGATGAGCAAAATCAACTAATGGTTTTAGATTCTCTAACGTAAAATTTGTGGCATATGCTCTAGCGCTAAATTTATCTAAGCCTAAATAAATAGCATCAGCTCCATTAGATATTGCAGCATAGAAAGATTCAAGAGTTCCAGCAGGTGATAATAATTCCATAAATTACCTTGTTCGGGTTATTTTATCATAAATTTAAGGATAAAAAACGTTCTTTAACTTTAAAATGAGTTTTCATTCATTTATCATAATATTTATGAAGAAATTAGAACTTTTAGCTCCAGTTGGAAACTATGAAAGACTTGAAGCTGCAATAAATTATGGTGCTGATGCTGTATATTTTGGTGGAACAAGATTTGGTTTAAGAGCATTTGCAAATAAATTCGATGAGGAATTAATGACAAAAGCAGTAAATTTTTGTCATGAAAACGGTGTAAAAGCATACATTACAGTTAATATTTTGGCACATAATGCTGATTTTGATGGATTAGTTGACTATTTAAAGTTTTTGGAAAGTATAAAAGTTGATGCCTTAATTGTTAGTGATTTAGGGATTGCAAGTTTAGTTAAGAAATATACTAATTTGGAATTACATGTTTCAACTCAAGCTAATATTACAAATAAATTTAGTGCCATGGAATGGGTAAAACTTGGTGCAAAAAGACTTGTTTTAGCTAGAGAACTTTCTTTACCTGAGATCAAAGAAATAAAAGAATATGTTGGAAATGATGTTGATATTGAATGTTTTGTTCATGGTGCAATGTGCATTTCTTATAGTGGAAGATGTCAATTATCTAATTATTTTACCGGAAGAGATTCAAATAAAGGCGCTTGCGCGCAACCATGTAGATGGAATTATGCGATTTACTCAAAAAATGAAGAAAGTGACCTCAATGAATATTATCCAATTGAAGAAGATGAAAGAGGAACCTACATTTTAAATAGTAAAGATTTATGCTTAATTAATCATATTAAAGAATTAGCGGATGCCGGCATCACTAGTTTCAAAATTGAAGGAAGAATGAAATCAACTTATTATGTTGCGACAGTCGTCAATGCTTATCGAAGAGCGATAGATAATGTTTTAAATAACAAAAAACCAGATTTTGATTACATTGAAGAGCTAAAAAAGACAAGCAATCGAACATTTACAACTGGATTTTATTTTAATGCAGACGACAAAACAAATTTAGAAACATCAAGATTAATGCAGACACATGATTTTATTGCTTCAGTTATTGATGATTCTAAAGATGGCAAAGTACTTGTTGAATTACGCAATAAATTTAAAGTTGGCGATACATTAGAAGTTTTATCTCCAACAGATTCGTTTAACAAGCAATTTAAAGTTGAAGAAATTGTTAATTTAAAAGGCGTAAATTTAGAGGAAGCAAAAAAAGTTAAAGAACAACTGTTTATAAATACAAAAATTCCTTTAAAAAAAGGTGATATATTAAGAAGAAAGATTGAAAATTAAATATGAAATTGAAAGACAACACTATTTTTAGAATAACTATAATTTCTATTTGCACTTTAATTGCATTTTGTGGTCGTTTTATTCCTTCTTTTGGAGGATTATCACAGGATGCAATTGGCGTTTTGTCGATTTTTATTGCTTCTATAGTTTTATGGCTCACAATCGGTATTGATTGGCCTAGTATTTTATGCATTTTAGCACTTGGATTTATTGATACTTTAGGTTTTAGCAATGTTTTAATAAAAAGTTTTGGTAATGCAACATTCATATTTTTACTTTTTACATTCGTTTTGACATACGCTTTATCAAAAACTTGTTTGATAAAAAAGATTGCGGTGGGTTTTGTTTCAACTAAAATTGCAAGGAAAAATGGGTATTTTTTCATAAGTTTATTTTTACTAGCTGTTTTATTTTTAGGTTTATTTATTTCTCCTTCTGTACTTTTTGTAGTGATTCTTCCAATACTTGAAGAAATTTTTAAAGTTGCAAACATCGAGAAAGGTGATAAAGTTGCTAAAGTCATGATGATGGGACTTGGTTTTACAGTTTCGCTAAGTAGTGGAATGACTCCAATTGCTCACGTATTTCCAGTTCTTGCAATGAGCGCAGCTGGAATTACAATCAGCCCAATTTTTTATACTCTTTTCGCTTTTCCAGT
>CAMESA010000145.1 GCA_945935945.1 uncultured Mollicutes bacterium
CAATCGCTCGTACACTTGCACCTGGTCCAAAAGTTCTTTTAATGGATGAACCATTATCAAATCTTGATGCAAAACTCAGACTTGAAATGAGAGGCGAATTAAAAAGACTCCACCTTGATACAAATTCGACATTTGTCTATGTTACTCACGATCAATTAGAGGCAATGACACTTGCTACAAAAATTTGTCTTATAAATAATGGTGTTTTACAACAATATGATGCACCTCTTGATGTCTATAAAAAACCAAATAATTTGTTTGTTGCAGACTTCGTTGGTAATCCAGCTATAAATTTCTTAGAAGTAAAAGCAACACAAGTTGGACAAGAGATCAAAATGAAATTATTTGATGAAGTTGATGCAACTTTCATTCCAAACACATATGTTGATTTAGAAAAAATCAAAGAAGAAAATCATATTATTGATAAAGAAGAAAAAGAAAAAGCGGAAGAACTCAGTAAAGATAAAAAATATATTGAAAAAGTAAATTCTGATAAAATGTTTAACTTCCATATTAATACTGTCAGTGGTGAAGAAGACAGCAATGATGAAAAAGAAATTAGCGATGATGAATATGTCATTGGCATAAGGCCTGAATTCTTAAGAATTGATAGTGAAGGTAAGTTAGAAAGCGAAATTTATAACGCACTTCCTGCTGGTATGGAAACAACAGTTAAATTAAGAATTGGAAAATACATATTAACAAGTGTTATCTTTGGTGGTGTTGATTATAAGATTGGAGCAAAAGCTCATATCGATATAGTTGGTAAAGAAATCGCATTATTTGATAGAAAATCTCAAAAATTAATTTCATTAGGAAGAATTAAAATTGATTAATTACATGAAGGCGGAAATTTTTCCGCCTTCATCATTATTTAAGGTGTTTTATGTTAAGCGAAAAAATTAAAGAAAAATACTTAAAGTGGCTAAACTCAAATAGAATTAGTGATGAAGAAAAAATAATTTTAAAAAATATGTCGGAGGAAGAGATTGACGACGCATTTTTTAAGGATATTGAATTTGGAACTGGCGGCCTTAGAGGCAAAATGGGCCCTGGAACAAATAGAATCAATGCTCATTTAATTAAAAAATTATCCATTGGATATGGAAATTTTTTAATTAAATCAAATCTAGATTTATCAAAAGGTGTTGTGATATCTCATGATAATAGAAAAAATTCTAGAGAATACGCTTTACTTGTAAGTGATTCATTAAATGAAATTGGAATTAATACTTATATATTTGATTCTTTAAGACCTACACCAGAATTATCTTTTGCTGTTAGGGCAGTTAAGGCATTAGGTGGAATCATGATAACAGCTTCCCATAATCCTAAAACTGACAATGGATTTAAACTATATAATGAAGTTGGAACACAACTTGTTCCCTCTGAAATTGAACCAATAATTAATGAGATAAATCTATTAGGCGATGTGCTTGATTTTTCATATAAAAAATCAAAAATAATGGGTTTCTGCAAGGTTTTTGATAAAAAAATAGATGAAGAGTATGTTAACATGGTTCTAAAAATTAGGCTAGATAATGATAGTAAAAAGCTTATTAAAGTACTATATTCTTCTAACCATGGCGCAAGTTTAAATTCAGTGAAAGAAGTTTTAACAAAAGCAAATTATAACTTTGAAGTGTTTAAAGAATTCGAATCATTTGATCCAGAATTTAGTGGATGCGATGCAATTAATCCAGAAGAAAAAAATAGTTATATCAAACCAATTAAAAGAGCAAAAGAGATTGGGGCAGACATCATTTTAATGAATGATCCAGATGGTGATAGAGTTGGAGTAGCAGCACTTCACAATAATGAATATGTACTTTTAAGTGGAAATGAGTCAGCAAATCTTTTACTTGATTATATTTTGATGAAGCGAAAAGAAAATGGAACTTTAAAAGAAAACTCCATAGTATTTAACACAGTAGTAACTTCACATTTAGGAAAGAAAATTTGTGATTCATATGGAGTAAAATTAGAATCATTCTTAACTGGATTTAAATATATTGGCGAAAGAATCCATTATTATGAAACAAACGGCAATGTATATAATTTTGTCTTTGGGTATGAAGAAAGTGATGGATGCTTAATTTCTAAAGAAGTTAGGGATAAAGATGGTACCCAAGCTATTCTTTTATATACGGAATTAGCAAACTATTATAAAAATATGGGCCTTGATTTAGTTGAAGCATATAAAAATCTCGAGAAAAAATATGGATTTTATAAGAGTAAACTTTTTAATATTTACCTTCGTGGAGAAAATGGAAAAGATGAAATTATTAGAATTTTAAACGAAATACGTAATGATCCCATTTTAAAAATTGGCGATAGAACTGTAACTAAAATAATCGATTATAAAAAGCAAAAAATATATGAAATAAATAACAATATAATAAAGGATTATAAAGAACTTCCTATTAGTGATGTTATAAAATTTGTGTTTTCTGATGATTCAAATATTGAAATTAGACCTAGTGGAACTGAACCAAAATGTAAGTTTTATATAGAATTATCATCAACAAATTATATTTTAGAGGAAGAAATTGATAATATTTTTAACTTTTTAAGAAAAAAGTATAAATTTTAAGCACTTAAAGTAGCAAAATAGCTCTTTTCATATTTCTGTAAATAGTAGATATATAATTATTGGAAATTAAAATTAATTCGGCTTTTTTTATAAACCCATTTTATTTTATTATGGAAAAAATGTAGTTTTATTTTATAGGATTTGATGGTAAAATCGCTCCTTTTTAATGGGCTAAAACCCAATAAAATCTTGAACATGAGTTGTAAGACTAAATGCAACGAAAAGGATTTGAAAATTATGTTTGGATACTGGCATATGATTTATAGTTCAAAATCCTTACATTATTAGATTTAACATAGTTTACATTTAGAGCTCTTAATATCTCTTCACCATAAGCTAAGTTGAAAGCTTCATATGCCGTCATTCCATCAAGAGAAGCTAAATAGCGACTATTCAAATTAGAATTTATTTCTGAAATCATAGATGATGTTACATCTTGAATAACATCATCTTTTAAAAATATTTTTCTTAATTGGTTATTTGAATTTTCGACATTTGCTTTTTGGGATGATGAGGCTGGATTGCAATAAAATATGTTCATTCGTTTCTTGCTTTTCTCAAGTGATGATTGTTCAAAACTCTCATATTTGTTAAATAATATGTCTCTATCAGTTAAAACAGTATGAAATATGCGATTAAAATCTTCAAATCCTAATTTTTTCTCTAAATCATTAAATAAATTCACCACATCCTCA
>CAMESA010000146.1 GCA_945935945.1 uncultured Mollicutes bacterium
TGTATTTAAAGAGAAATATTTAGAATAATCAGTAAATGCTGTACCTAAACCATGGTCATGATAAAGCATAGATGTTACACCATCAAAACGGAAACCATCAAAGTGGAATTCATTTTGCCAGTATTTTAAATTAGATAACAAGAAGTGAATTACTTCATGTTTACCATAATTAAATAACTTCGTACCCCAGGCTGGATGTTCTCCTTTTTCACCAGTATGGAAGAATTGATAATCTGTACCATCAAATTCATTGATACCTTCAGCTGTATTTTTTACTGCATGAGAATGAATTACATCCAGTAATACACCAATACCTAAACCATGTGCTGTATCAATTAAATGTTTTAATTCGTTAGGTTTACCAAATCGAGAAGATACTGCAAAGAAGTTAGATACTTGATAACCAAAAGATCCATAATATGGATGTTCCATAATTGCCATTATCTGAATTGTGTCATAACCTAAATCTTTAATACGAGGAAGTATATTCTCTGTAAATTCATTGAATGTTCCAACCTTTTGTTCTTCTTCAGCCATACCGATATGACATTCATAGATAAATGGTTTCTTATGCATCTTGAAGTTAGAATCATGCCATACGTAAGGCTCTTCATCAACAATTTCACCACACCATGCGATTGTTTTAGGATCTTGTACAACTCTATGAATATATAAAGGTATTCTCTCTAGTTTTTTACCATTATGAATAACAACTGCTTTAACTTTACAACCGTCATATAAATAATCTTTACCCTTTAAATATAGTTCAAAGATACCATTCTCTTTTTTTGTCATTGGTAGACTTGTTGGATTCCATTCATTCATGTCACCCATTAGATACATTTTTTCCGCTCCTGGTGCCCACTCACGATATACCCAGCCATCATCTGTACGATGAAAACCAAAATAATCAGCACCACTTGCAAAATTAACGATATCTTTATTTTTTCCAAGCAGTTCTTTTCTTGTTTTATGGTAAAGATCCATTCTTAACTTTATATCATTTTCATAAGGTTTTAGAGCTGAATCCAACTCAATTATTTTATAAGACATGTATTCCTCCAACAAATTATCTTTTGTTTTATTTCTTTATTTAATTATACCTATTTTTGGGAATTAAAACACTGTTTAATTTAGACGATTTAAATTTCATCTTAAACGCAACACATTGTTGCATTTACTTGAGATATGCTAAATTGAAGTTGCCTGTCTGTTGCTCGCTAAAGAAAGGATGGTTATATTATGGCAAGCAGACATTTCACTCTAGATGACAGACAACAAATTTATGAAGGTATTTGTAAAGGCCTTTCTATTCGTTCTATCGCTCATAATCTCGGTGTTTCTCCTTCTACTGTTTCAAGAGAACTTGAAAAACATCGTATTCTTGATCAGAATGGCAGTTTCAAAAAGAATGGTGCTTCATGTGAAAGAGTATTGAAGGCTCCATGGATTTGCAATGGTTGTAAAAACTTTGCTAATTGCAGAAAAAGAAAATATCGTTATTCTCCAGTACGTGCTCAAAGTGCTTATGAAGCTACTTTACACGAAACCAGAAAAAAGATTCGTACTGGAAGTGATGGGTTGAATCATATTGATCACCTTGTTACTCCTTTAGTTCGTGATCAAGGTCAAACTGTAGCTCATATTTATAATACTTATGGAGATGAAATCGGTATTTCTAAATCTACTCTTTACAGATATATTGATGACAATCGTCTTACTGTCAGAAATATTGATCTTCCTGCTCGTGTTAGATATCCAAAGCATAATTCTGTAAAGCGTGGTGACAATTCCGCCATAGAAAATCAAAAATGTAGGGAAAATCGTGATTATGCAGCGTTCAATGCATATATCGCTGAACATCCAAAAGCTTCTATCGTAGAAATGGATTCTGTTATTGGAGAAAAAGGAAGAGGTCATAAAGTACTGTTGACGTTGCTTTTTAGAAAGTCTAATTTTATGATTTCAATATTAAGAGATTCCAACACAGCACAATCAGTTATTGATGCCTTCAATGAAATGACATCCAAAATTGGTATCAGTGATTTTGCATCAGTATTCAGTGTCGTGCTTACTGACAACGGTTCTGAATTTAAAATGCCTGAAGAACTTGAAAACTACAAAAATCATAAATTTCAGAGATGTCATATCTTCTATTGTGATGCCAGAAGTTCACAACAGAAAGCTCGTATAGAAAAGAATCATGAATATATCAGAAAATTTGTTCCGCAGGGTAAATCATTTGACAGCTTCACGCAAAAAGATATCAACCTTATGATGTCACATATCAACTCTGTAAAAAGAGATTCTCTCGGTGGAAAATCTCCATTTGAATGTCTTTCGAAAAAAGAAATGAGAATAGTAAAAAAGCTAGGTTTACGTCTCATCCCACCAGATGAAGTAATTTTAAACCCAAGCTTATTTAAATAAAAATACCACAAGCAACAGGCAGGTATAAGCTCCTATAAAACTGTTGCGTTTACTTGAGACGTAAATGCGCCAGTTGTTTTTGTCGTGCCTGAATATGTATTTTCAACTATAGATTAACATATATTCATCACAAAAAAAGCTTATAAATCAGTTATTTGTCCTGAAATACAAGCTTATATTTTGAATGTTTATTTATATTGTGTTGCATTTACTTGGAATATTGCGTTCAAGTTGAAAGTTAAGCTTTAATTTAGACGTATTATATACTTTGTGTAGTCATTCAAGGTTGACTAACGTTGTATAATAGTCTCGCAACAAGAAAGAAGGTACTTTATGACAAAAGTTAATGTAATATCTGGTTTTTTAGGTGCTGGTAAAACAACATTAATTCAAAAACTGATTAAAGATGTTTTTGCTGGTGAAAAAGTAGTTTTAGTAGAAAATGAATTTGGTGAAATTGGTATTGATGGTGGATTTCTAAAAGAAGCAGGAATTCAAATCAATGAAATCAATAGTGGATGTATCTGCTGTTCTTTAAAAGGTGATTTTGAAGCAGCATTGCAAAAAGTAGTAGATGAATATCATCCTGATCACATCATTATTGAACCATCTGGTGTAGGTAAACTATCTGATATTTTAAAAGCTATTCAAACAGTTCCTGGCATGGAATTAGATAGCTACAGTACAGTAGTAGACGCTGCTAGATGTAAAGTATATCATCGCAACTTCAAAGAATTCTTTGATGATCAAATCGCTACTGCTACTTGTGTTATTTTATCTAGAACACAAAATGTAAATGAAACAAAACTAAGCGAAGATGTAGCAATTATTAAAGAATTAAATCCAAAAGCCAGAAT
>CAMESA010000147.1 GCA_945935945.1 uncultured Mollicutes bacterium
ATGAGAACGAACTTTTAAAAATGGGCTGCATTCAAAATCAAGAATCTAAAATCTATGAATTAAGTGAAAATCCACGTCATTTGGACGCTCTTTATATAAAGCAAAAACTATATTAATTTCTCAAAAACCCTGCAAAACTCCACTATTTTTGAAAAAAATGGTCTACTTAAACCATTTTTTAATATCTTTTACTTATGTTTTTAAAGTCTTTTTACACTCTAATTATTATAAATTAAATAAAATGAGCAAAAAATCAATGATTTATACAAAAATTTATCTCATTATAAGGCTTTCTAGATGCTATAAAATTACAGAAATTTCTCAAAAACCCTGCAAAACTCCACTATTTCTAAAAAAAATGGTCTATTCAGACCATTTTTTAATTTTTTCAATATCTTCAGCTTCTTTGTTTAAAAGCTTTTCTAAACGCTCTTGTTTATAGAAAGTATCATCAAGTTCAAAAGCAATTTCTGGTACTCTTCTAAGTGATAATTGATGAGCAAGTTCGCTACGAACAAAACCTTTTGCTCTATTTAAAATCTCCATACTGTTTTTTGCGTTATTTAAAAATGAAACAAAAATTTTGCAATATGAGTGATCAGAGCTTACTTCGACTCTTGTTACGGTCATGAAACCGACTTTTTCATTTTTGATGTTATTTGAAACAATTTCAGTAACAGAACGAGCAATCAAACTTTGTAATTTTTGAATATCTTTATTTGATTTAGGCATCTTGTTCTACCATTTCATAACCTTCAATAATATCGCCAACTGAGATATCATTGAAATTTTTGATTTTAATACCACATTCAAAGCCTTGTTTGACTTCTTTTGCATCATCTTTGAAACGTTTTAATGATTCAATTTCACCTTCATAGATAATTGCGCCATCTCTCAAGATTCTAACTTTGTTAGTTGATTTGATTAAACCATCAGTAACCATACAACCAGCAATTTGACCAACTTTTGAAACTTTAAATACGTTTCTAACTTCAGCTTGACCAGTGACTTTTTCGACTTCAACTTTCTTCATTTGGCCTTTAATTGCATCTTCCATTTCTTCAGTTAATGCATAAATGATTCTATGAAGTCTGATTTCAACTTTTTCTTCTTCAGCTTTTTTTCTAATCATTGCACTTGGTCTAACGTTAAAACCATAAATAATTGCATTTGATGCACCAGCAAGTAAGATATCACTTTCAGTAATTGCACCAGCTGCACTACGAATGACATTGACTTTGACTTGATCATTATTTAATTTTTCTAAACTTGCTTTAACAGCTTCAGCACTTCCAGTTGAATCTGCTTTTAAAACAATGTTAATTTGAGCAAGTTGTCCTTCGTTAATCTTAGAATAAAGATCATCAAGGCTGTTAACGCCATTTCCTTTTGCTCTTTCTTCTTCAACTTTCTTTAATCTACGTTTCTCAGCAATATCTTTTGCTTGTTTTTCAGTTGGGAAAGCCATAAATCTATCGCCAGCTGCAGGAACTTCACTTAAACCGATTACACTTAATGGTGTACCTGGACCTGCTTCTTTGATGACTTGTTTATGTTCGTTAGTCATTCTTCTAACTTTTCCATAAGCTGTGCCAACAACGACATAGTCGCTAGCAAATAATGTGCCGTTTTGGACTAAAAGTGTTGCTTTTGGACCTTCACCTTTATCAAGTTCTGCTTCAAGAACTGTACCAATTGCATATCTTTTTGGATTTGCTTTAAGTTGAAGCATTTCAGCTTGAAGTAAAACATCTTCTAATAATTCATCGATATTTTGTTTCTTTTTAGCACTAATTTCGCAAGTTAATACATCACCACCGAATTTTTCAGCAATAACGTCATGTTGCATTAAACCATTTAAGACTTTATCTGGGTTTGCACCTGGAACGTCCATTTTATTTACTGCAACAATAATTGGAACATTCGCAGCTTTTGCGTGATCAATTGCTTCAATTGTTTGAGGCATAACACCATCATCAGCAGCAACGACTAAAATAACAATATCAGTGACACTAGCACCACGAGCTCTCATTGCTGAAAATGCTTCGTGACCTGGAGTGTCAATAAATGTAATTTTTTTACCATTAATAACTTTTTGATAGGCACCAATTTCTTGAGAAATTCCACCATATTCAGCTGCAGCGAGGTTTGAATTTCTGATTGCGTCGATTAATGTTGTTTTACCATGATCAACGTGTCCCATGATTGTGACAACAGCTGGTCTTTCAACTAAATCTTCTTCTTTATCTTGAATTTCAGCTTTTTCAAAGTCCTCTTCGTTAACAATTTCTTGTTTTTTGAAGTCGTAGCCAAACTCTAAACAGATTTCACCGATAGTTTCGTCATCTAAATAATTATTAATAGTAACTAATTTCTTTTGTAAGAATAATTTTTTAATAATGTCGCTTGCATTAATTTTTAATTCTTTTGCTAATTCGCCAACAGTTAAAGATTTTGTAAAAACAAAAACTCCATTATTGACTTTATTTAGGTTAGAAAATGATTGTTTTTTTGTTGGGATATTAGACTCTCTTTGATTTTTATCCTTTTTACTAGTTTGTTTATTATATTTCATTCATTTACCTCCTATTTCATTTTTAAAAATAAAGCCATTTTTTCAAATACTTCTTCTGGAATTTCAGTTTCAAGAGCTTTTGATAAGCACTTACTCTTTTTCGCTTTTTCTATCGCTTCAAAAGATTTTGAAATATAAGCTCCTCGACCATTCATTTTTCCTGTGATATCGAGAACAACTTCATTACTAGGTGTTCTTACCACCCTAAACATTTCACTTTTTGGAAAAATTTGATTGGTGGCAAGACATTTTCTAGTTGGAATTTTTTTCATTAAAAACTATTCCTCGTAATAGTTATCATCATCATATTCGCTGTAATCATCTTCGTCTTCATATGATGAATCAAGTTCTTCGTTTTCAAGTTCAGCAAGTTCTTCGTCTGTATAAATATCCATTTTTTGGATGATTTTCTTTTCTTCTTTTTCATCATCCTCATCTTCGAACTTCTTAGCTTTCTTTTTCTTATTGAGAGCTTTTTGAGCCTTTGCTTCTTTTTCTTTCTTCTCTTGTTCAAGAATTTTTTCTAATGATTCAATAGTAGTTGTAGTCTTAACTTCTCTGAGTTCTTCAGGTTCAATTGGCTTTTCAACTTTCTTAATTTCAACTTTTTGTTCAGGTTCTGCAGGCTTTTTGATAATTTCAACAGTTTCTTCAACTGGTTTTTCAGCAGCAGCTTCAACAGCTGGAGTCTCAACAGCAGGT
>CAMESA010000148.1 GCA_945935945.1 uncultured Mollicutes bacterium
CTAGCATTATTATAGCACTTTTCAGGCGAAATGTCTATCGATTCACAATCTTTAATATCTTTTTTTCAAAATGCAACCCCTTGCAAAAATCGACCTCAAAAATGCAACCCCCTCCAAATTTTGGCTTTTGAAAATGCAACCCCCTAGCATTTTGAGCCTTTGGAATTGCAACCCCCTAAATTAATGATTTGATTTATGTAGTTAAAAATGAGGCTAAAAATAAGGCAAATTCCTTATTAAACGGTATCGAACTCTGCATTTTTAGCCTTTTTAGCCCTAAAAATGAAAAAATTGTGACAGATTTCTCGTATCACAATTCTAGTTCTTTTATGGTGGACCTAGCCGGATTTGAACCGGTGACCTCTTCGATGCGAACGAAGCGTTCTCCCAACTGAACTATAGGCCCACTAGTGAATATTTTAGCATATATTTAATCAATGACAATTTTTTTAATTTTTGTATCGATAATTGAAATTAAATAGGTTTCAACATCGTCAAAATTAAATGCTTTTTTGATGTAGTTTTTATATTTTTCTAACTGATAAATATAATGCTCATCATCAATATTTTTTAATTTATAGTCGAGAATAGCGGCTTTTTTGTCAAAAATTAGCAAAAGATCAATGACTCCAGATAGATTTATCTCTTCATCTTTAAATTGATATTCTTTCATAATTCTAGCGTTTAATAAATCAAAATTTTCATTTAATAAATCAACGATTTTTTTGATTTTCTTTTTATCATTTTCATCTTTAATAAGTTAGAAATCAGGATTTAAAAAATCAATGATTTCAAGTAATGAGTGCATGTGTGTTCCATAAATTAATAAATCATCAATGTCATCATCGTCTATTACTTTACTTGCTCTTTGACTCATTTCTCTTTTTATAGGTTCAATGATTAATTCTTTAAAAATTTTACCCTCTTTTGGTTTAATGTTATTTAAAATTTCATCTCCACCATTTTCTTTAAATTGTGGTAATAAATATTTTAAACAAAGAGAATGAATATCTCTTGAATTAACAAGATTTAAAATCTCATTAGTTTCATCAAAATTTGTTTCTATTTTAATGTCATCATGATGATAAATCTTAAAAATAAAAGAATCTATATCGCTAAATAGGTGGATGATTTCAAGAATTGCAAGATTTTTAAAGAAAAATGGTCCTTCAAAAATTACTTCCTTGTAATTTTCATTGCTAGTTTTTTTCTTTTTATTTTCAGTTAGAACATCAAGGATTTCTTGATCTTTAATCTCATTAAAAGTTAATTTTCCATTTGTAGAATAATATTTTAGATATAATTCATATATTTTTTTGAATTTTTTAGAGTTCAAAACATCATTATCGACGTCTTTTAACTTTCTTAATAAGACGTCTTTTCTAATTTCGGATTTTAAATCTAATAAGCGAGGATCACAAGATTGTTCAAGTGGGAAAAAATATAGCGAATTGCGATAAAAATCATCAAAATTATCTCCTTTTCTGCTATTTATCACCATTTGATAATGCTTTCTAGCTTCTTCAAGAATAGTTTCTTCAGAAACATCGTTTTTGTTAGCTTTATATTTTTCTTTAAAATAATTGATTTCATTATCAAAAGATTTATCAAAACCAAGATATGGTTCTTTATCAACAACAAGTACTATTTTTTCTCTAGCTCTTGTTAAAGCGACATAAAGAAGACGAAGTTTTTCTTCTCTGTCTGCTTTAATATTTTCTTCATTATCAAGAAATTTTAAGCCAAATAAATTTGCTTCTTTATCAGGATCTGAAAATAAAGGTAAAAAGAAATATTCTTTTCCTATTATATAATAGTCGCCAGGTTCTTTTAGTTTTGGGGTTACAAAATCTTTGTTATTTGCTAGATATACAATTGGATATTCAAGACCTTTAGATTTATGAATTGTGATAATTTTTACTGCATCTTTGCTTTCATTGTAGATTGTTTGATCCATTTTGATTTTTTCTTTATCAAGAACTTCAAGATAGTAAACAAAATCATCTAAAGTATAGTTAAGATTATCCATTATCTTAGTATTTTCATAAAAAATTGCGTTTTTATCGATGGTGTTAATTATTTCATTTAACTTTGAAATATTAGAAACATAGTTAAAAACATCAAAAATCTCATCAAAAATCTCTTGAATTGATGAATTTATATGATTTTTTGCAAATTCTTTAAGTTTTAAATAGAATTCATTGCTTTTATAAGCATCATCGCTATTAAATAAATTGAAAATATATGTGTCGTTATAAGAGAACAAGAAAGATCTAAAAAGCGAAACAAGTAAATGCTTAATTTGATTGTCATTTATTTCATTTTCTTCTTTTTGAAGTAAAGAAATTATCTTAAAAATATTAATTAAAATAATGATTGAAATATCGCTATTAATTTCTTCATCATAAACTGCATTTAATGGGACGCCTTCTTCTTTAAATACTTTTTCAAATTTATCAAAGCATTTCCCTTTAAAACTTAAAATTGCAAAATCAGAGTATTTCAAAGGTTTTTCAATTTGTCCATTTTTAAAAGCATTCATAGATTCTTCCATCTTTATTTTGATGTTTCTTGCTATACTTAATGCTTCACTTTCTTGAACAAGTGCTTTATTTTCTACAATTTCACCATCTTTTATTGCAATTCCAGCATAAGGAAGTTGAAAAACACCCTCTTCAAAATTAGGTTTTTCATTTGCTCTACCTGCAATGATAATGTGCTCTTTTTGATAATTTGCTCCACCAAAATCATCTTTCATCAAAACAGAAAACATGTCATTTACAGTGTCAATGATTTCTTTTCTACATCTAAAATTAGCATTTAATTGACAGGCGTTACCATTTTCATTATTGCTATAACGATTAAATTTGTTTTGGAACAATGAAGGAACTGCTCCTCTAAAACGATAAATTGATTGCTTGATATCTCCAACGCAAAATACATTATTATTTTCAATTAAGTTTATAAACTCTTCTTGGCCAAAAGATGTGTCTTGATACTCGTCAATCATTATTAATTTATATTGATTTTTGAGTTCGTTTTTTACATCTTCATGATTTTTTACGATCTCTATAGCAATTTTTGCAATGTCACCAAAAGTATAATATCCAAATTCTTTTTTAAATCTTTCGATTTCTGCAACTGCTTTTAACAAAATGTTATCAATCAAATAAGTTAAATAAATCTGTTCTTTTTTGATATCAATATTGTAGAAAGTTTCATAGTCATACTTAGCAAGACTAGCAAGTATCTTAACTGTATTTGT
>CAMESA010000149.1 GCA_945935945.1 uncultured Mollicutes bacterium
AAGTAAAACAACAATTAAAACATTAGGGTATTATGAGAAAGAAGGCCTTCTCATACCTACATTTGTTGATCCATATACTGGATACAGGTACTATGAAGCTTCTCAACTTTATGATTTATCAAAAATCATCAGTTTAAGACAACTTGGTCTATCAATCAGCGATATAAAAGAAATCAAAAGTGGTGAAGATTTAGAAATTATTCTTCAAAAAAGAAGAAAAAATATTTTGCTAGAAATTGAAAAATCTAATAATGAACTCAACCTCATTAACAATCTTTTGAATGAAGGGAATATGGAAAAAAGAGTAATTATTAAAACAATCCCAAGTACAATCGTTTATTATAAGGAAGGAAAAATTAAGGATTTAAGTGAAATTTTTAATTTCGTTTTAGAGGCAGGAGAAGAATGCAAATCTTTAAATCCTAACTTAAAGTGTGCTAAACATGAATATTGCTACATTACTTATCTTGATGGTGAATATAGAGAGAATGATATCGCAATTAGATACAGTGAAGCTGTTGAGGAAATTGGAAACTCAAATGAAAATATTAAGTTTAGTTACGAAAAAGAAATAAAAGTAGCAAGTTTATATCACAAAGGAAGCTATAGTTCCTTAAGAGATTCATACTTGATTTTATTGAAATTCATGGAAGATGGTGGGTATGTAATCAATGGTTTTATCCGTGAATTTTATATTGATGGTTGTTGGAACAAAGAAAATGAAGAGGACTATTTGACTGAAATTGAAGTCCCAATTAAGTAAAAAAATAAACTGCTTTAGCTTTAGACTAAAGCAGTTTTTAACAAAAATAGTTGAGTTCTGCAGGGTTTTTGCAAAATATTAATCAATAATTGTGTATTGACCTTTGTTTTCATTTTTAGTTTTGTATAGTGCTTCATCGACCTTTGTGAAAAAATTTAATTCGTTATCATCTTCTTTAATTTGATAAATTCCAGAAGAAATTTGAATCTTTTGATCTTTAATTTTTTCTAATAATATTTCGTTTATTTTAACAAGTGATTTTACAGTTTCATCAATTGAATTTTTAGAAAATATTATAAATTCATCGCCGCCAAAACGGAAAATTGAATCATATCCAAATTCCTGAATGAGTTCCTCGGATAGAATTTTTAAACAAGAATCACCAACTGTGTGGCCATATGTGTCGTTAATCATTTTAAAACAATCAATGTCACAAAGAATAATAATTGGGCGGTTTTCATGCTCTGTTAAAACATTTTCTCTTATATATTTATCAAGAGCACGTCTATTTTTAACTTGTGTTAATTCATCAGTATAACTTTGAACTAATAATTTGTTTCTTACAATGCTATTTTCTTTGGTTAAAGCAAATAATTTATATACCAGTAAAATTGCAATAATCGCATAGATTATCATATTAATGTAATAACCTTGCTCAAATGTTCTATCTAATGTTAAAGGTGGAACAATGCACATTAATGCTGTTCCTATTATAATAATAGCTGAATAAAACATTGGACGTAGCAAGCAAAAAGATGGCAAACTAATGAAAACTGTAAGAAAAACAATAGGATAATTACCATCTTTCATGTCGTAATATGAAATAAAACATGCCCATGTACAGATAAAAATTGTATAAATATTCGAGAAATAATATGCTAGATTAATTATTTTTTCGCTTTTATTTTTTCTTAGAACTAAAATTATGACAAAACCAATAAGGGAAAGAACTAGTAATAAAATGTAGGAAATAAAATAAGCTAAATGTTTAGGATATGCAAAATCAAAAACAATTAAAGCTCTTATAATCATTATTATTTCAATTACTGTGATTCCAGATAAGATAATAATCATACCTTTTTGGTTTTCAATTATATTGTTTTTAATCAATTCATTATTCTTTATATTAAAATTTAATTTCATTTTGTTCCCTCTTGCGTTTTATAATCATACATTTTTTATAATTATAAAAAAAGAAAAATATATCTAAAAATACGAATTAATTCATATTTTTAGCGTATTTCTATTTGATTATGATTTTTTTGCATGAAGCGATTTTAAAATCTATAGGCAAACGAATATCAATAAATGATATTTTGATAATTATTGATTATTCAAAGAATTATTTATTGGAACATCGTTTTAAGATAAAACAATCGTTAATTTTTGCTTGCGTTGAGATTATATTTAATCAAATTAATTTTTTAAAAATACATTTTTTGCTGAATATAAAATTGTAAAAAATCTCAAAAACCCTGCAAAACTCAATTATTTTTGAAAAATAATATATTTTATGATTAGTGTTAACAAATTATTTTTTACTGATATAATTAAAGCATGCGAAAAAAATTTGCTCAATTTTTCTTATTATCTACAATGCTTGTTTCTTCAAGTATACTTTCTTCATGCAATTCTTTTAGAAATATTCAATTTTTAGTGTCTTACGATGAAACTAGCGGCGAAAGAATAGCTTATTTGTTTAGTAATGAAATTGAAAATAACATAAATAAAAATGTTAAGTTTAAAATAGATGAAACTAAAAAATTTCATTATGAATATAAAATAGATAATAAAAAGGTTGAAATTGAACTTTTACCTGAACAATTTCATGCTGGTTTTGGCATCTGGGTTCAATTTCTTGATAATTATTCAACAACTCAACTTGAAGAAATTTGTCAAAGAAACGATGGATTTATCCCAGATAATGTTGTCCTTCGATATGACGTTGAATCGTTGAATTATAAAAATGGATATAATGCAAAAGTTAATTCTGATAAAACTGGAATAGATTTAATTGAAACAAATCTAGCATTTCCTGAATTAAAATCATTTAGTTTTAAAGGCAATGGACCAATTTTTGACTGGAAAAATGGGAAAATATTAAGTTCTAGTGATTTAGTTGCTGATCAAGAGTGTTATTTTGCATATTATTATGGAAGTTATGAAAAGGAAAGCGTATTGATACCTTGTGGTATTGAAGTAAATATTTTCTAGAGGAACGTATATGAAAAGTATTATTGGTAATGAATTAATTAATTTTTTAAATTATGCACATGATGAATACCATGCTGTTGACTATTTAAAAAGAAAACTTAACGAAAACAGTTTTATAGAGTTAAAAGAAGAAGAGGATTTTAAATTATTGCCTGGCCTTTCTTATTATATAATAAGGAATGGAAATTCAATTATTGCTTTTAAAATTCCAAAAGTTCTTAAAGAAGTAAAATTTAATATTGTTGCTGCACAT
>CAMESA010000150.1 GCA_945935945.1 uncultured Mollicutes bacterium
TTATTAATAAGAATGATAATAGTAGTAGTGTTAACAGAGAGAAGATAAATAACACGTTTGAACAATTAAGAAGACAAAATACAAAATAACAACTTTCGCACATTGTAAGAATAAATTTTTATTTCTCATAAATGGTTAAATTCGCTGGATTCTTAAAGAGAATGAAAAAAATTGCTGGTATTGGAATGAATGTATTAAGTAAAGTAAATGATGTATATAAAGAAATCAAACCAATTGCCAAGAGTGTTATAAGTGCATTGCCAGGAGGTGGATACATAAACCAAGGTTTGGATTTTGTTAGTGGAGCAGTTGATAAAGTAACACCAATTACAAATGCTTGGATTGATGCTAGTGATAGAGCAAAAATTTCACAATATACAGACAAAACAAAAAGATTAATTGGAGATGTTGGAAATAGATTAGTAAATAGTTATTTCGATGTTCAGGTGGATAAAGAAGATGAAGAAAAGAAAATATTAGCTAAACCAACTGGTCAAGGTTTGTTATTTGGAAATCCAATTAATTAAGATTAAACAACTCTGTTGAAAACTTCTGACGAAAACTTGGAGTTACTTGGAGATAAAAAAATTTTTAGGTTTAGTTTTCAAACTCATCGAGCTTGCGCTGGTTATCCACGTCCAAGTCATCAACTTCTTTTCTCATTTGCTTTTGCTTATCGACTAATAATTTTAATGCTTTTCGTTCTTTAACTGTTAATGGTTTCCAAGATAATGTAAGATATTTAACATCTTCACCATATTCATTTGTAAATTCATTATAAATATATGTTTTCAATTTAAATGGTTGTGGTTTTGTTGTTAAAAATTCATTTATTGTTTTATTTCCCCAATATTTATTATCTTTGTTATCAATCAAAATATAAGATGGACCAAATTTTGTATTAACTTCATAATACTTCTTAATTATGTATTCATGATTTTCAGCTAACTTGTTGATTGGTTTGCTTGGTTGATTAATTTCAATTGTTGCCATTGTCTTTTTATATAAAATAAAAAATAAAAAAATTAAAAAAGTTTGTCATCTTTTTTTACTAGCGTAGCGTTAAACACTTTTAAAGTCTGAACTATGCTTATTTTTTGAAGAAGAGAGAAAATATATTTTAAATTCGTTTTTTAAATTATATTTATCATAATTGTTAGTTAAGTATATGAATAAATAAACATTATCTTTAACAAAAATTATATCATCTTCTCCAATTTCTTTGTCTTTGAGATCATCTAAAGAAGAGATATAAAACACGTGGTCAGTCTGGTTATCGTTAATCATTTTATAAAAATAAAAATAATAATTCAAACTTTAGCTTGTTACTAGCGTAGCGTTATCCTCTAAGAGTCTAGGCTTTGCTTAAAAAACTTTTACTAGCGTAGCGTTAACACTGTTATTAAAGAATTTATTATTATTTAAATGTCAGACTCAACAGAATCAATAAATAATATTATTAGAAGTATAGGATACATTGCTTTATGTTTTTCTATCTTCTTATTCTTAACAATAAAGATTCTTAAATATTTACTCGCACGAAAAAAATTTAATCTTAATTTAGCAAACAGTCAGAATAATACACCTATTTCAACAACTCCAATGATAAAAACACTACGTGGACCTATGGTCGAAAGAAGTTTCACACCATAAACAAAAATTATTTTTTTAATTCTGGTTTAAATCTATCATGCCCAAGCTTTGACAACATTAAAGATGTTTGAACTTGTACCATTATACATTATTGGATCAACTCTTGATTTATGACACTGTGTTAATACAAGTTGTATTTTAGTCAAATTACCAATTGTAATACATGAACCATTTGATACGTTGAATTGAATGTATTGACCATTTAATTTCATTTCGCATATTTGAGCATACAAACTTGCATTGTTTAATGAAAAATTACATGGATCACTTCCTGTTGTAAAATTATAATACAAATAAAATTCTGGCAATACTATCGAACCACTGACTGTTACACCATTGAATTCCAAATTTCTAGTAGAACAAGCAGATAGGTCGATATCTAAGTTATAAAGCATATTTGAACCACTTTTTTCTGCTGACATTGTTAAATTCTGTGTAATGTATCCTTTTAAACATGGTGGAAATATAATTTTAGGAATTGTAGTACTATAACCACCTTTATAATAACATTCTGAACGAGATATATGCCAATCATTGTTTGTATAATTATCATGAATATCAAATTCAGCTGTTAAATCTGATAAATCTGATGGTGTTGTTGAATATCTTGGTCCAAATAATGTTTGTGAAACTGATGGTGTTGAATTCTCTAATGTTGTAACTCTTGAATCTAATGTTGTTATTGATGAATTAATTGTTGTAATTGATGAATTGATTGTTGTTACACTTTCATTTAATTCATCAAGTATAACTGTTTTAATTGATGATGGTACTGATAATGTTGTAGGTCTATTTTGTAAAATGATTTGTGTTATATTTGGATTATTCGCTATTTCACAATAAGAAAGTTGATAACACTCAATTAGGTCAACATTTTTTAACACTGAATTATTGCCTATTCCAAGAGTTCCACAATCAGAATTAGTTTTAATGTATTCTAATGTTGAAGAATAACGAACTAAAATTCTATTCCATCCTTCACCAAATTCAAATTTTTTACTACTACAGTTAACAGTATCATTTTTCATAACGAAATCACAATTAACAACATGATAAATTATTTTATCGTCGTCTTTGTCTTTTATCCATGAAGGAATATAAACATAATCTGAAATAAAATTATATTGAATATTTGGTCCATACATTGTATTAACTTCACATTCATGAATTGTATATTCACCTGATGTATATGTTGCTCTTGACCTTATTAAAAATGAATCACCATATTTATTAAATGCTCTTTTCATATTATAAGTTTTATCGTATTCACTTGAAACATCAATAGCATACCATTCATATTTATCAGCTGTTAAATCTCCTTTTAAATTATCTATTTTCTGGTCAAGAAGTTCGATATCGTTTGTGTTTTGACTGACTTGTTCATCTAATGTTTTTATATCATTTTCTAATTCCTTGTACTCTTCTTCTCCTGGTTGATGATTTGATTTTAAATATGGTGTTGTGAATGTATTTAACTTGTTTATTAAATGGCTTGTTGTTGTTGTGTTCACTTGTACCATATCTTGAACTGAAGATGATGAATATGGATTCGATGAAACTGCTGGTTTTGTTGT
>CAMESA010000151.1 GCA_945935945.1 uncultured Mollicutes bacterium
GACTATAATTTCTCATAGGTCTGGTGAAACAGAAGATACAACAATTGCTGACTTAAGTGTTGCTGTTAACGCTGGACAAATCAAAACAGGTAGTGCTTCAAGAACTGATAGAATGGCAAAATATAACCAACTTCTCAGAATTGAAGACGAACTTGGCGAAGAAGCAGTTTTTGAAGGTTTACATGCTTTCAAAAAATACAGATTTGAAGACTAATTTTTGAAAAAACGTGCTAGGACGCTGTCCTAGCTTTTTTTTGCAGAATTTGCTCAAAAATCGCTTCTAGACGTACTGTAGACCACTCTTAGAATATCAGTATTTGATATTCTACTTTTATTTTGTTGTTAGTTTTTTAAAAAAATGCCCAAAAAACGCAAAAAAATGGCAAAAAATGGCAAAAAATCTCTAAAAAATACTATCCTATTTTTCGCGAAAAATTGAGATAATTTTTGACATAAAATTATTGTTTTAAATGAGTATAAATATCGAAAAACATTCAAATATGGGTGAAAAAGCAATATAATTATAATTATAAGTTAGGAGAAAAGATAATATGTTTAAATCTAGAACTTTTGAAGGTGAAAACATACCTAAACTTACAAAGTGGTTATATTGTAGTTCGGGCATGTTTAGAGATTTATGCTACCAATTCGTTAGCATGTTTTTATTGATGTTTGCACAATATTGTGGCATCGGATCTAATGAAAATTATGTTGCGATGTATAGTGTAATTACAGTAATCATCATTATTTTAAGGATTTGGGACGGTTTTAATGACCCAATTATGGGCTTTATCGTTGAAAAATTCCATTTCAAAAGTGGAAAATATCGTCCATGGATATTTATTGGGGCAATTTTAAGTTCAATTGTCACTGTAGCTATGTTCTGGTTACCAGTTCATGGTTGGGCTTATGTAGCTATGTTTGGTGTTTTATACTTTTTATGGGACTTCACTTATACAATGAACGATATTGCATTTTGGAGCGTCCTCCCATCATTAAGTGATAAAGAAAAAGTTAGAGCAAACTTAACTACATTACTTTCAATCTTTGTTTCAATTGGTAGTTTTGCAGCCGGCGGATTGGTTCCAATCTTATCTAGCGCAATGGGCTATACAATTTCATATAAAATTTTCTCATTAATAGCTTCAATTTTATATTGCTTATCACAAGTTATTCTTTGCATTTTCATGAAAGAAAGAAAAAGAGATGCAGCGAATGATGAAAGCTCTGAAAAAATGAAGTTCAGTGAAATTTTCACTGTTTTGAAAGATAATGATCAAGTTAGATCATCAATTATTGGAATTTTATTATATTACACAGGTAGTTCAGTTTTAATTACACTTGGTTTGAACTATTTTTATTTTAATTTTGGATATAGTGCAGCTGGAACTTACCAATTATATTTTACAATCATATTTGCAATTTCAACTTTGTTAGGGCAAGCAATGTTTCCTATTTTAACTAACAAATTTAAATTATCAAAAATGAAAATATTCACAATCTCGTCAATTACGACTATTATTGGGTATGTTTTGCTTTTTGCTTATGTATTTTTAGACCCAAGAACATTCTTCCCATTAATGTGTGCTGTAGGATTTGTTGTTTTCCTTGGACAAACATTGATAAGTTTAATTTTATACATCATGATTCAAGACTCAATTGAATACAATGAATACAAATTTAATAAAAGAAGAGAAAGCGCTGTCTTTTCTTTAAGAGCTTTTACAGCAAAACTTGGCAGTTCAATTCAACAATTAGTTTTATATTTTTCACTATTAGCAGGTGGATTATATGCAATAAGTAATAGAATTAGTCAAATTGAACAAGAAGCTATCGCTCAATTTGGAGATAATGCTTCAAAAGTTGGCGATTATGTTAGACCTTTAGCAGATGAAGCAACTTCAAACATTGAATTATGGCAACGAGTGGTTTACCATGTTGGTTTTACAGTTGTACCTTGTTTACTCATTCTTGCATGTTTTATTTGGATTAAAAAAACTTATAAAATTACAGAAGAAAGTCATAGTTCTATGGTCAAAGAACTTGAAAATAGACATAAAATGAACCAAGAAAATTTAGAAGTGGAACAAAATACAGATGAATAAGGTATTTCAATCAAATGATTTCAAAAATAGAATAGTTTATCAAATTTACCCTGCATCTTTTATGGATTCAAATAATGATGGATGGGGCGATATTCGTGGAATCATTTCAAAACTTGATTATTTAAAAGATTTAGGAATAGGAATAATCTGGCTTTCGCCAATTTATGAATCTCCAATGGATGACATGGGGTATGATATTTCTGATTACAAAAAAATAAATCATCGATTCGGAACAATGGAAGATTTTGATGATTTAATCAAAGAAGCAAACAAAAGAGACATCAGAATTGTTATGGATCTTGTAATAAATCATACTTCGACAGACCATGAATGGTTTAAAAAAGCAATTGAACCAGAGAAAAATAAATATAGAGATTATTACATAATAGAAAAAGGTAAAGGAAAAAATAACAAAAAAGTACCAAATAACTGGTCAAGTGCTTTTTCTGGAACTTGCTGGAAAGAAATTCCCTCTTTAAAAGGCATGTATTACATGCATTTGTTCTGCGACACACAAGCAGATTTAAATTATAAAAATGAAAATGTAATCAATGAAATTGAAGAAATCATTAAGTTTTGGCTTGATAAAGGTGTTTATGGTTTTAGATGTGATGTTATTAATCAGATTTATAAAACAACTTTAAAAAATGATTATTCAAAATTATTATTTAATAAAGGCCAAAAATATTATTGCAACCAAAAAGGAATGTTTGACGTCCTTAAAAAAATTAGAAATGATGTACTAAATCATTATGATACTTTTTTGGTTGGCGAAACTAGTTTTCTAACACCAGACATTGCTAGAGAATTTTTAAAAACAAATACACTAGATATGTTTTTTGAATTTGATCATATTTGGTGTGACAAATCAAAATTTATTCCAATCGTAAAAACTAAATTTAAAGCCAAAAAGCTTGCAAAACCCATATTAAATTGGCAAAATCAGGTAGATTGGATTGCAAATTATCTTGAAAATCATGATCAGCTTAGAAGCGTTTCAAGATATGGCGATGACAAAAAATATATCAATGAAAGTGCAAAAATGCTTGCTACATTTTTACTATCTTTAAAAGGCACACCTTTTATTTATCAAGGTGAAGAAATTG
>CAMESA010000152.1 GCA_945935945.1 uncultured Mollicutes bacterium
TAATCATAACAGCAATAACTTAAAAAGATTCTGATTATTTTTTACAATTCATCATTAAAAATAAATTTTATTATTCATTATTTAGAAATTTATATTTTTATATTATAATGTTGAAAAGGAGCTATTTAATAACCATATGAAAAACAAAATAATTTACGTTTCAGGTATAATTAATTTTGAAACGATTGTCGACGTTGATGCGTTCCCAATTTTTTATTGCCCTGTAGAATATCCATTCTTCGGCATCAACAGCACAGTTAGTGGCCAAGCATATAATATCGCAAAAGCCCTAAAAACACTCGGAGGAAATAAAGTCATTCTTAGTGGGCACGTAGGAAATGATTTTTTAGGAAAAATAGTTGTAAACGAAATCAAATCAGCCGGAATCGATACTTCTACAATTAATTACACACTTGAAAGCACACCTAATTCAGTAGTTTTAGTAGATAGAGATAGAAATACTAAATTCTACGATGATTTAAAAGATATCCAAGGAATTCAAAAAGAACTTGATAAAGAAATCGAAAAAATTAAAGAAAGTGACATAGTTGTTTTATCAAATACAAACTTCAACAGACCACTTTTAGAAAAAGCAAGAGAATTAAATAAGAAAATCGCAACTGATGTTCATATTATCGGATCAATTGACGATGAATATAATAAAGAATTCATGCAATATAGTGACATCTTATTTATGTCAAATAAAGGTCTTGAAAATTTAAATTATGAAGACTTCTTAATCTCCATTTATGCAAAATACCATAATGAAATTATTGTTCTTGGAGAAGGAAGAGATGGTGCAATGATTCTCGATTCAAAGAAAAGAGTTGTTTACCACATTGACGCAATCACATTAAGAACGATTATTAATACAGTCGGAAGTAGAGATGCATTGTTCTCCTCATTCATCCACTTCTACACAAGAACTAATGATGCTCTTCAATCATTAAAACTTGCAACTGTATTTACATCATACAAGCTTGGAGAATCTGGCGGTGCAGCTGGATTCTTAAAGGCAAAAGATGTTAAAGAGCTCGCTAAATCCGTCGACTTTGATGTCTATAAAATTAAAGAATTTTAATTAAAAAATTGTTGTTTATAAAAAGTCCCACACATAATTCCGTGGGACTTTTTTTCAAAAATAGTCGATTTCTGCAGGGTTTTTGAGAATTTTTAGTATTTTTTTGTGCTCATTGAAGCGAACTCTTCATATAGTTTTAAGCATTCATTTCTATCTAATTCTTCAACAAAATCTTTTCTGTCGCCCTTCATAATATCGTAAAATTTTAGATCTCTAAATCCAATAATTTCGGTGTCGTTTATGTTGCATCCATAATAAATTTTATCAATGTTGGCCCATAAAATTGCACCCATACACATTGGACAAGGTTCTCCTGTTGTATAAATTGTAGAACCGCTTAAATCAAATGTTCCAAGTCTTTTGCATGCATCATGAATTGCCATAATTTCACCATGACATGTTGGATCATTGTTTTTTAAGACTTCATTATGGCCACGACCAATAATAATGTCATCCTTAACGATTACAGCTCCAAACGGACCTCCATGATGATTTGCTATTCCATTTTTTGCTTCTTTAATTGCTTCTTCCATGTACTTATTCATAATAAATCCTTTTTTAATAATATATAGACTATAGTATCCCTTATTTGATAAATTATATTCTAAACCTAATAACTATTTATTATTTTCTAGAATATCTAATATTTCAAAATATTCTTGTTCAAGTTCAGATTTTTCATCATTTAGAGCATCAATTATTGAATAATCTTCAAAATCCATCGACAATTGTTCATCAATATCGTTTAGTTTTTCTTCAATAACTTTCAATTTTTCTTTTAGCTCTTTGATTTTATTATTAGATAGCTTATTTTTTATTTCTAATTTGTCATAGACCAACGGTTTTTCTACCTTTTCTTTCATTTCCTCTTTTCTTTCTAAGATACTAAAATCATTTTCTTCTTTAAAATCATCATAGTTTCCTTCAATAATTTTAGTCTCATCTTGAGAAATGAATAAAATGTGTGTTGCTAATGAGTTAATAAAATATCTATCGTGAGAAACAAAAATAATAGCTCCCTTATAATCTTTTAAAGTTGAGAGTAGACATTCTTTAGTAACAAGATCAAGATGGTTTGTTGGTTCATCAAGAATCAAAACATCATATTCCTTTAACGATAAATCGCATAGTACTAGTCTCATTCTTTCCCCATTTGAAAGTAAAGCACAGTTCTTAAAAACATCTTCTTTTCTAAATAAGAATCTTCCGAGCGCGCTGCGAAGCTCTTTTTCAACTTTTGTAGGGTATTTCTTTTGTAGGTATTCCAAGCATGTATCTTTACTAAAAAATTCATAATCATTTTGCTTGATATAGCCAATTTTTAAAGGCCTTAATTCTTTAAAAACCCCGCTAATCGCAGGTATTTCTTTCAAAATCGTTTTTATTAAGGTCGTTTTACCAACCCCATTGTCGCCGATAATTGCTAATCTATCTTTCCCATAAAGTGTGAAAGAAAAAGGTGGAAATAATGCTTTTGTATAACCACAACTTAAGTCTTTAATTTCTAACAGTCCTTTACTTTTTAAATTACTTCCTTCAATTCTAAATTTAATATTTTTATTTTCTTTAATAGGCCTATCAATGTGACTTGCTTCTAGTTTTTGAAGTTTATGAACTCTATCTTTTGCTCTTCCAACAAATCGTGGTTTTGGCATGTAAAACTCAATAAATTTTTTGAGTCTCTCAATTTCCTCTTCTTCTTTATTAAATCTTTCGAGTTCTTGTTGATAGCGAAGTTCTTTTTCTTTTAAATAATCATCATATCCAAGGTTGTATGTTGTGATTTTTTTATTTTCTAAATCTAAAATTTTTGTTGCTAATTTGTCTAAAAAATATCTATCGTGTGATATAAAAAGAATAGTGCCTTTAAAAGTTGAAAGATATTCTTCAAGCCATTCGATTGTTGAAATATCAAGGTGGTTTGTTGGTTCGTCAAGTAACAAAATATCATAAGAACCTAAAAGTAATTTAATAAAAGCTATTTTCATCCTTTCGCCACCGCTTAGTGTTTTAACTTGCTTTGTTAAAATCGATAAAGGGAAATGAAATCTTGTTAAATAATTTTCAATCTTATTATCAAGATTAAAAGCATCTAACTGATTCAAT
>CAMESA010000153.1 GCA_945935945.1 uncultured Mollicutes bacterium
AAATAAGTTCCGTTTAGTTACTTACACGCCTTTCTTTGATAGGAAGGCATTTTTTGATGTTGGCAACCCTTAGTCGAGTGTCTTGAATTGACGTATACAAAGAGTTAAAAGATGATTGGTCAGAAGAAGTGGATGCTTTCTTCGGTGAAGAAGATGTTACTGGACAAAGGGATGCCGTTATTATGGCTGCTCTTGGGATGTCAAAAGACTGGATGGAAGACCTATATGATAAGAAATACACTAAAGGTGTAAGAATGAATAAATCAGAAGATAAGAGATTTGATGCAAAATTCCCTTATCATCCTTTATCACAGGCAAGGCAGTTCTTATCTTTTATCAAGGAGAACAATTAATTTATGAAATATCATGTATTGAGTGAAGAAGATAAAAAGGCATACGTCCAAGAACTATTAGATTTGATAAAGAAAAAAAGAAAAAGGTTTGGGCGTAGACAATATAGAATATTATTGGCTAGTCGAATTATCGGATGGCTCAAAAGGTTGGATTTATTATCCAGGTATTGATTAACATGGAGGTGCTTTATGGCCAATGAAATATTGAAATCTTTAGAACAACTGTTCTCTGCAAGAATTTTTAGAATTCCGAATTACCAAAGAGGATATTCTTGGGGAAAACAACAACTTAATGATCTTTGGGAAGATCTCTCAAATATTGTTGATAACCGCCCTTATTACATTGGAATGGTTTCAATTGAAGAGGCTCCACAAGAAGACTGTGCTCAAGAGGATAAGTGGTTTTTTAAAGAAAATTCAAATCTCAAAGCATATTATGTTGTTGATGGACAACAAAGATTAACAACCATTATTTTGCTTTTAGCAAAAATAGTAGAAGTTGCATTAAAACACAACATCGAAAAGAATGAGACGATTAATCTTAAAGATGTTATTGAAAAGTACCTTTTTATTACTTATGGTGAACCAGGAATGGCACAATTTAAGTTCTACATTTTTGGTTATGTTTACGACAATCCAAGCTATCTTCATTTGAAGCAACTTCTTGGCGATAAAAAGGTTAAAGATGAAAGACGCACCTCATATACTTTAAATCTCGATTATGCTTACAACGATTTCTTTGAAACAAAGGTTAATGAGTTATTTGATACCAAAGGTGAAAAAGGATTAAAGAATCTTTTGGATAAAATAACAAGATCGCTCAGATTCCAAGAATTCATTATTAACAATGAAGAATTCGATACATATGTTGCATTTGAAACAATGAACAACCGTGGCAAAAGATTATCTCATTTGGAGCTATTAAAGAACAGGTTGATGTATCTATCAACTATATTATCTGACCGTCACTTTAAAAATCTGCAGAAAGAGATTAACGACTGTTGGTCATCTATTTATGAGCAATTGGGCAAAAATCCAAGCAAGCCATTAGATGATGATGACATGCTAAACGAGCATTGGAAAATATACTTTTCATATAACAGAAGTGAATCTGATGCTTATGCTGTTTATTTATTGCAAGAGCATTTCACTGTTAAATCAGTTATGCATTTCCTAGATAGAAAAAAAGCAGAGTCACCTAAAAAAGACATGGAAGAAGAGTTGGAAGACGAATTAGCTGAAGGCTCTCAAATGGTGGATGAAACAAGTGAAGTTGTTGTTGAAGGAGCTGAAAATAGCGAGACGATAGCAGAAGTCGAAGACAAGATCGAAAAGGATGTTGTGTCAGACAAAGATATCCAAGATTATGTGTTTAGTCTTAAAACCTTCTCTGAAAATTGGTTATATTCTTTCTATCCGGATTACTGCAGTTCTTTAACAAGCGAAGAAAAAGAATGGATTACCAAGCTTAATAGATTGGGTATGGGTAATTTCCAAGCCCTTGTTGCTGTATTAATTAATTCTAAATTTGAGATTGAAGATAAGATAAGATGTCTGAAGGCTATTGAAAGATTTATCTTTATTGTCTTTAGATTGGCTCAATATAATCAATCGTTTATTTCATATGACATTTATAATTTTGCAAAAGAGATTAATAAAGGTCGTGGTGATATTAATGCATTTATAGGCAAACTTCAAAGCGAAGCAGATACAATTGCAGCATCATCAGCTACTATTAATAGATTCTGTGAAACTGCTAAGAACTTGTTCACAAGGCAACAAGGCTTTTATAGTTGGCAAACAAAGAATTATTTCTTGTTTGAATATGAATACGAGCACAGAGCGACAAAAGGTGTTAGTAGATTGAACTGGGATGACTTTACCGACTCTTCTAAAAAAGGAAAGATTTCAATTGAACACATTTACCCACAAAAACCATATTCGTTCTATTGGAAAAACCAATTTAGAGGTTTTAACAAGGAAGAGAAAGTTAGATTTACTAATTCTCTAGGAAATCTATTGCCTTTAGCTCAAACATTCAATATTTCATTACAGAACTTTGACTTTAGTGTTAAGAAGAATGGATATACCACCAAAAATGGCGAACATAGAAGAGGCTATTCTGATGGATCGTATTCCGAACAGGAAGTAGCTCATTATGATAATTGGGGCCCGATACAAGTGGTGGAAAGAGGCAAAAAGCTTCTATCGTTTATGGAAACCAGATGGGGAATCACCATTAGCGATGAAGATAAACTCAAAGTATTAGGATTCTATGACTTCGACCCATTACGTGATCAAGGAGACGAACTTGACTTCAGTGTTAGGGGTATCTACCAAGATGAGATATTGAATTTCCTCAACACAAGAAGTGAACTATCTGCATTCCTTTATGGTGAGTTTGTAGAATATTTGATTAACGCAGGCATAACGTTCAATGAAGAACTTAACCCGGAAGCAGACGATTCTATCGTCCTTAAAAATGAGAATGGTGATGTCGTTTCCACGATATCTTTAAGAAAAGAATCAATTAGGGTTAACGGCAATTTCAAAGATGGGAGCGATGGTGAGAATCACTTCAACAAAAACACTGCCTACTTATTTAAATTAAAGTATTGGGTTAATGTTGGAAGAGAGGAATCTTTTGAACTGGCTAAAAACGTCATATTTGGAAAACCGGAAGAAGCTGTTCAAGAATAAAAACATAATAAAAACCCTACAAAAATTGGCTTAATCGCTTAAAAGTATAGGGTTTTCTAATGCTTATACAAAGACAACTTTGTAATGTAGATGCTCATCTCTAAACCTTCTTTCTAATGTCACATCACCTTCT
>CAMESA010000154.1 GCA_945935945.1 uncultured Mollicutes bacterium
TGAAAAAACAACAGTCAGGAGATGTCCAAAACTTAATGCATGAACTATGGAATCAAGAAGAAATGGCGTTTAACAAATTCTTAATTGTCGTAGATGAAGATGTCGATGCAAAAGATACCTCTAAAGTGGCATGGAAGGTCTTTAATAATATCGATGCTAAACGAGATTTAGAAATTGTTGAAGTGTCAGATCAAAACTTTGGTCATCGAGTTGGAATTGATGCAACCAAAAAGACAACCTTAGATCAGCATCCTCGTCAATGGCCAAATGATATTGTTATGTCTGATGAAATTAAAGAAAAAGTCACAAGGAGATGGAGCGAGTATGGAATTAACTAAAAAGATTTATAAAAAAGTTAATGACTATGGAATTTTAGTCATGTTCTCACATACGATTTTTTCATTATCCTTTGCTCTTATTTCCATGTTATTAGCTGGGCAAGGTCATTTGAGTTTTAAAATAATCTTTTGGGTTTTAATTGCCTTTCTGTCAGCTCGTACGGGGGCAAATGCCTTAAATCGTGTCATTGATGCTGAAATTGATGCGAAAAATCCTCGTACAGCAACCCGCCAGATTCCACAAGGATTAATGAATAAAAAGGAAGTCATCATTTTTGTTGTGATTTGCTTTGCCATCATGGTGTTCGCAGCAGCGCAGTTAAATACGATTTGTCTAATTTTATCCCCAATTGCGCTCTTTTTAATGACGATTTATTCATACACGAAGCGATTTACTTGGTTATGTCATTTAGTATTAGGTGTAACTTCTGCAGCAGCACCTGTTGGGGCATGGTTAGCTGTAACTGGAACTATTTCATGGATTCCTCTTTTAATGGGGGTAGCCAATACGCTATGGGTAGCGGGATTTGATATTATTTATGGTGCACAAGATTACGATTTTGATGTTAAAAATGGCATTCATTCGATTCCAGCACGATTTGGAGTCAAAAATGCCTTACATATTTCATCCGCCTTTCATATCTTAGCTGTTGCTTTCTTAATTGTGATTGGTCTTTTATCACCGGATCTAGGAATCATTTATTTTGCTGGATTAACGATTAATATTGTTTTATTTATCATCCAACATAAATTAGTAGCACCAGATAATTTAAAAAATGTAAAAGTAGCTTCTTATAGTATTAATCAGGTGATTAGTATTGTCTTTTTAATCACGGGTGTATTAGATTGTTTAATTTAGGAGAGACATCATGAAAAAAATTGTTGTTGGAATTACAGGAGCAAGTGGAAGTATTTACGCGAAGCGTATGATAGAGGTATTAGTAGAGCAAGGAATTTTAGTTCATGTCATTGCTACAGATACAGGAAAAAAAGTCTTTAACTATGAACTTTCTTTAAATTTAGAAGACTGGATTACTGAAATGCAACAACAGTACTCTAATCTGAAATTAGAAGATAATAATAACTTATTTGCTGGTGTGGCTAGTGGATCATATGGTTTTGATGCGGTGATTATTTTACCTTGTTCGATGGGAACAATGGCTGAAATTAGTCATGGGTTATCATCGAACTTATTATGTCGTGCGGCGGATGTCGCCTTAAAAGAATCACGTCCATTAATTATTGTTCCGAGAGAAACACCTCTAAATACGATTCATTTAGAAAATATGTGCCGCCTATCAAAGGTAGGTGCAACAATTATTCCTGCAATGCCTGGTTTTTATCATCATCCACAAACGATGGATGATCTCATTAACTTCGTTGTCGGAAAAATTTTAAGTTATTTAAAAATCGAACATGAATTATTTAAGAAATGGGAGGATACAAAATATGAAGATTAAAAATTTATTAGTTACAACATTAGCTGTGGCTGCTGGTTTAACATTAACGGCATGTCAATCAGATAAGTCAGAAGGAGCATCAACTTCACAAGAAGGAGAAGCGGTAACGTTGAATTTTGGGGCTATGGGGTCTATCGATACGATTCCATTCGTTATTGCACAAGAAAATGGCTATTTTGAAGAAGAAGGAATTAAGGTTAATTTAGAGTTATTTAACGCAGCTAAAGACCGCGATGCGGCATTACAGGCAGGGCAATTAGACGGTGTATTAGCAGATGAAACAGCGATTGCAATTTATCAAAACTCAGATATGGATATGCAAATTACGGGTGCAACAAATGGATATTGGACATTAGTAGCGACAGAGCAATCAAACATTCACTCATTAGAAGATTTAAAAGGTAAAAAAATCGGAATCTCTGAAAACACAATGATTGAATATTTAGCAGATGATATTACTACATTAAATGGAATTGCAGCAGAAGAGTTTGAAAAAGTCGCGATTCCTGCTATGCCAGCACGTTTAGAAGCCTTAAGAAATAATCAAATTGATGCGGCTATTTTACCAGCACCATTTAATGAAACAGCGATTGCGGATGGTGCAGTTGAAATTGAAACAATCCACAATACAGATATCATGATTTCAGTAACTGCATTTTTAAACAGTGTCATTGAACAATATCCACAAGCTATTCAAGGATTCTATAATGCTTATAATAAAGCTGTAGATTATATTAATTCAACAGACATTAGCGAGTATGAAGATGCTGTCATTAAAACAGTTGGTTATTCTGAAGAAACTCGTGGAAACATCATTTTGCCAAAATTCAAACATAACTACTTACCAGATGTAGAAAAGGTTCAGAACGTATTTGATTGGGCAATAGCAAAAGGGTTATTAACAAAAGATATTACAGCAAAAGATGTCTTAAATAACGTTGCGACAAAATAACTAGATGAAGGAGAACCTGTATGATACAGATAAAAAATTTATCTGTTTTCTATCAAGGTAAAGAGGGAACGACTCAAGTTCTAAATCAGCTTGATTTCACCATGAATCGTGATGAAATTTGTGCGATTATTGGTCCATCAGGTTGTGGAAAGTCAACCTTACTTAAAGTTTTATCTGGGATTATAACGACTCATGAGGGTGAAGTCCTCCTAAATCAGGAGGTACTTAACCCTCATTCGCATAAAATCGGCTTAATTCCACAAAACTTTGGACTTTTACCGTGGAAAACAGTACAAGAGAACTGTCTACTTTCATTTAAGATAAAAAAAGAGAAAATCACTTCTTCTACACTAGAAAAAATGGATCAGATGATGAGACGTCTTAATATTGATCATTTAAAAAAGAGATAT
>CAMESA010000155.1 GCA_945935945.1 uncultured Mollicutes bacterium
ATAGTCAAAAATCACTTATTTTTTCTAAAAACCATGCAGAACTCAACTATTTTTATAAAATTTTACAAAAAATACACAATTTTAAACACTTTTTTAATCAATATCATCAATTTGTAAAAATATCAAAAAATTACTCATATCATCGTTGTAAAGTGAGCCAATTTGTAGTAAAATAATTAAACATGAAAAAAGCAGTATTTTTCGACCTAGATGGTACCCTATGGGATGCTTTGATTCCAAATTTAGAAGCTTGGAATCTAGCAATGGAAAAACTAAATCAACCATATAGATTCGATTTAAAAACTATCAAAAGTTTTATGGGTCTTACACCAGATGAGACCGCTAGTCTTGCTTTTCCACAAACCCCAATAGAAGAAGGTAAAAAATTATTCAAAGATACATTAAAGATTTCAACTGAATATATGAAAACTCATCCAGGAAGCATGTATCCAGACGAAATTGAGGTCCTAAAAGAACTCAAAAAAGATTATCCACTGTTCATTGTTTCTAACTGTGAGTCAGGCTACATTGAAAATTTTCTTAATGGTTGTAATACTAAAGATTATTTTATTGATCACACTTGTGTAGGTGATACAGGGTTAGAAAAATGGCAGAATATTTTATTTTTAAAAGATAAATATTCTATCGAAGAAGTCATTTACGTTGGTGATACAAACAAAGATTTTGTAGAGGCAACTAAGGCAAATGTCAAATTTGTTCACGCCCATTATGGGTTTCAAAAAGATGTGCCTTGTACCTATAAAATCGACTCTTTAAAAGAGCTCGCTCGTTTACTAAAAATTATTTTTAATTAAGTTTTGCACGGTTTTTCATGTTTTTTCCTTTAAAAAATCATGGTTAGGAGATTCTTTTATGGCTAACTCAAACGCAATTAAAGAAGATTCATATGGAGGCTTAAAACTAAATTATAAAAGAACCTTTATAATTGGTTTTGCTTTTTTTGGCATTCTTCTTTTATGGCAAGTCTACGATTCGTGGTGTCCTACTTTTTTAACCGAACTTTTTAAAGAAGCACTTGGCACAAACGATACTGAACAAGTTCAATATCTTGTCGGTATGATGATGGCAATTGATAATCTTGCCGCTCTTATCATGCTTCCAATTTTTGGTAGGCTATCAGATAAGACTCACACTCGTTTTGGAAAACGTATGCCTTACATTTTAGTAGGTACTTTTTTGTGTGCAATTACTTTCCCATTTATTCCCGTATTATTCCACTATCATAATTTAATTGGAACAATCGCAATTATGGCAATTGTTGTTTTCTTTGCAATGATGTATAGAAATCCTGCAGTTGCTTTAATGCCTGATATCACTCCAAAACCATTAAGAAGTAAAGCTAATGGTATTATCAATATTATGGGTTACGTCGGCGGAGCATGTGCTACATTTGTTGGCCTTGCTTTTGTTTTGTCTTCATATTTAGGTACAAGCACTGATGTTAACCAATATTGGAGAGAAAGAACTGCTAATATTTGGATTATTGAAGCTCCTTTTTTAATTGCATCAGTTTTAATGGTTGCTAGTGCATTAGTACTGTTTTTTACAATTAATGAAAATAAAATTGAAAAAGATGTTGCTAGTGATATGGAACTAGGTGAAAAACTTGCAGCCGTTGCATCAAGTGTTGAAAAAGACGACGAAAAGCCTATGGCAAAAGAAAACAAAATCATGCTTTTACTTATTTTAGGTGCGGAATTCTTATGGTTTATGGCTGACAATGGTATTGGTACATTTATGGGAAACTATACTCTATATCATTTACATTGCAACTCAGCATCTAATATGATTAACAATTTTGCTGGTGGCATTGGTTCAGTATTAGGCTTTTTAATCGGTGGATTTTTAGCTGGTAAAATCGGAAGAAAGTGGACTATTTTTACAGGTTTAGGTATGACTGGAGTTGCTTTGGCTATTTGGCTCATCCTTTCACTTGTAATCACTGTTCCTACTCCTACTGCTGGTAGTTATAATTCATTCCCTATCTATTTATATGTTATTTGGTTTGTTAAAGGATTAGGTATGAGTTTTGTTCATGTCAACTCATTCCCAATGGTCGTTGAGCTTTGTTCAAGTAAGAAAATCGGACAATTTACTGGATTTTACTACGCTTCTTCAATGGCTGCACAAACAGTTACTCCATGTTTACTTGGTTTATTATTATTAACTCCAGGTTTCTCATTTAATTTATTACCGCTTTATGCACTTGTATGTATTGCTCTTGCAACAGTAATTTTCTTCTTTGTTAAAAATATTAAAGCAAATAAGGTAGCAATTAAAACTGGCTTAGATGCTTTGGGTACTGATGATGAATAAAAATAAATTTATTAAAAAAATTAATCCACTCATTTTAAATGGCGTAGCTCATCGTGGTTTACACAATGAAAAATATACCGAAAATGGAATAAATGCTTTTAAATGGGCTATTGAAAATAATGTCGCTTTTGAACTTGATGTACATTTAACAAAAGATAATAAGATTGTCGTCTGCCACGATGACAATCTTATTAGAACAACTGGCAAAGATGGTATCATTGAAGAATTAACTTTAAGCGAGATCAAATCAAATTATCAATTATTTGATGGAAGTCAAATCCCTACTTTAAGTGAAGTTCTTGAAATTACAAATGAACAAGTACCAATTGTTGTTGAAATTAAAGTTCATAATGCTAATTACAAAGAATTAACAAAACACACTCTTAAAATCTTAGAAAAGATTAAAGATAAAAGAAATATTATGCTAATTTCTTTTGAACCAAGAGCATTAATTTGTGCAAGAAAAGCTGGATTTATGCGTGGTTTACTCGTTTGCGAAAAAGATAAATGGGTATTTAGATTTAGACATTTATTTGAATCAGTCGATCTCGAATATACAATGATGAAAGATAAAAATGTTAAACGTTATCAAAAGAAACACTTTGTTAATGTTTGGACAATTGAAAATGAAGAAGCATTAAAGGCAGTTGATCATAAAGTCGATACGATAACATTCCAACATCTTGATCTAGATAAAATCAAAAACGCATTAAATTAAAAAAACGATTCTCAAATTAGATTATTAATCTCGTTTGAGAATTTTTTTATGAGTTAAAATTGGTAAAACGTGAAAAATTAGAGTTAAAAATGTTGGAAAAG
>CAMESA010000156.1 GCA_945935945.1 uncultured Mollicutes bacterium
AATCTACAACATCTTTATCAACTAAAACAAATTTTTTAACACCGGTTCTTGCTAAAATTAAAGGAATAATTGAACCAACGCCACCAATTCCAGCAATAGAAACTTTTATTTTTTCCAATTTTTCGTAGTTAGGTCCAAGCAAAATTTTTGTTCTATCTTCGATTGACATTTTCTTCTCCTAAAACGAAGTTTAAAGCTTCATCTTTTGTTTTAAACCAGTTGACGTTATCAAATTGATGTTTAAAAAATGTAAATTGTCTTTTTGCGTATCGTCTTGTATTTAATTTGATTTTTTCTTTTACAAATTCAATATCATCGCTTAGTAAAAATTCTTTGTAACCAATAGCTTGAAATGCTCTTAATGATTTATCAAATTTATTAAAAAGCTCGTCAACTTCTTCTTTTAAGCCATTTTCGAACATTAAATCAACTCTTTTATTGATGTTTTTATATAAAATTTCACGATCGATATCTAAACCAATAAAAATTACATCATCATATAATAATTTATTTTTTCCATTGTCATTTAACTCTGTTTTGGATTTTTTATGAGTTTCATAGACATAATGAGCTCTTAAAAGCCTTTTTCTGTTGTTTTTTCCGATTTTTAGAGCATCTTCTGAATCAATTTTTAACAATTCTTCATATAAAATCTCATTACTTACATCAGATTTATAGTTTTCAGGCATTGGATCTTCTTCTAAAAGGTTGTAATCAAAAAGTAATGCTTTTAAATATAATCCACTTCCGCCAACCAAAACAACATCTTGATTTTTATATTTTTCTAAAAGTTTTCTTCCGTCATTTTGATAAAGTGAAATATTATAATCTTCTTTTATACTTTTAAATCCGTAAAGAAAATAACGATTTGAATTCAAAAGTTCTTCATCAGGTTTAGCTGTTCCTTTATTAATTTCTTTATAAACTTGAAAAGCATCAAAATTAATGACAGGACAGTTCTTTTTTAATGAAATTGCTTCTGCTAAATCGCTTTTTCCAGAGCATGTTGGACCTAAAATTGCATAAATCATTTTAAAATGTAATCTATAATTTCTTGTTTAAATTCTTCAACTTCTTCTTTTAATCTTAGATAATTGCAGACAAGTGGATCTGAATCATAAGTTTTCTTAAGATTGAGATATTTTTTTCTTGTTTCATCATCCATTGTGCATTTTTTATAAAAATTCATCTCATTTTTTAATTGTTTTAGGTATTCCGAATTCAAAAAATCATATTCTACCGACTTAAATTCAACAATTAATGGATGATTTTTTAATTCTTCGTTTATTTTTTTAGCGATGGACAAAGAATCATTCATCTACAATTTCTCCAAGAAGTGAATATAAATGATTCTCAGTTATTTTAACTTTAACTATTTTTCCAATTAAACTTTCATCACCTTTAAAATGGACGACTTTGTTGTTGTATGGATAGCCACTAAGCATTTCTTTATTTTTCTTTGAAACGCTTTCAACTAAAACTTCATATGTTTTACCAACCATTTCATTGGCATGTTTATTGAAATCAATTGCTAATGCATCAACTAATTCTTTAAAACGTTTTGATTTTTCTTCATAAGTTACATTATCAACAAGTTTTGCTGCTGGAGTGCCTTTTCTTGGAGAATAAATGAATGTAAATGCACTTGTATAATCAACTTTTCTAGAAATTTCGATTGTTTTTAAAAATTCTTCATAAGTTTCGTTTGGAAAACCAACAATAATATCAGTTGAAAGAGCAATATTTGGAATTTTTGCTCTAATTCTATCAACTAAAGCTAAATATTCTTCACTTGTATATCTTCTACCCATTCTTTTTAAGACTGAATCTGATCCGCTTTGAATTGGAAGATGAATATATTTCATAATGTTGTCATATTTTGCAATAACATCAATGACATCATCTTTGAAATCACTAGGATAACTAGTTAAAAATCTTAATCTTGGGATACCAAGTTTTGCAACTTCTTCAAGTAAAATTGCAAAATTTGTTCCATCATCAAGATCTTTTCCATAACTATCAACATTTTGACCAAGAAGTGTAATTTCTTGATAACCACTATCAACAAGTTCTTTGCATTCTTTTAAAATATCTTTAATATTTCTGCTTCTTTCTTTTCCTCTTGTATAAGGAACGATGCAATAAGTGCAAAATTTGTCACATCCATAGCTAATATTTACAAAAGCCTTGTAATTATCAATTCTTGTAACAGGTAAATTTTCAATAATATCGCCTTCTTTTGAACTAACATCGACATATCTTTTATGTTTTAAGATGAAATCATCGAGGATTTTTAATAAATCATGTATATTATGAGTTCCAAAAATTACATCGACTTGAGGATATTTTTCAAGAACAAACTCAATAATGTGTTTTTGTTCAACCATACATCCACAAAGCATCAAGATTAATTCTTTATTTTTAGCTTTTATAGCTTTAAATTCACCAATTTCGCCATAAACTTTATCTTCTGCGTTTTCTCTAACAGCGCAAGTGTTTAAAATTGCAATATCTGCTTCATTAGGATTTAAGGTTCTTTCCATATCAATTGTTGATAAAATACCTAAAATTGTTTCCTCGTCACGGATATTTGCTTGGCAACCGTAGGTGCTAATATATACTTTTTTACCTTTAAATTTAGAAATTAATTTTTCACTAGGTTCATAATCATAAATAATAGTATTAGGCTTTTGAACTCTTTTTCTACCTTCATCCATATCAGGCATATTTTTATAAATTATGTTAGCCATAGTTATTTTCCTTTCCTATTAATAATATATAAAGGAGTAATTGACTCTCCTTTGAACGTCAAATTGTTAAATTTCATAACAACTGCTGAAAATAATGTATCATCGTCATCTAAATAAGAAAAGTGAGCATTTGGTTTATGAAGAATTTCACGATCGATTACACTTTCAATTTCAGTACCTAAAACGCTGTTGTATGATCCACACATTCCAACATCGCTTATATAAAGAACCCCATCTTTTAAAATTTGAGCATCTCTAGTTTGGACATGAGTATGTGTGCCAATCACCGCACTAACTGTGTTTCTTAATGCATACGCAAACGCTTTTTTCTCTCCAGTTGCTTCAGCATGAAAATCGACAATATGGATATCACTTACATCATCTTGAATGATTTTTGATATTT
>CAMESA010000157.1 GCA_945935945.1 uncultured Mollicutes bacterium
TAGGTTTTACAAGGTTTTTAAGAAAATTACAGTAAATTAAAGCTTTTTTCTGAGTAGAAAAAAATCTTAATACAATCTTAATCAATTTTGTTATTTCTCGGCAAATTTAAAAAATTTATTAATTAAAAATATTGATTAGTGTGAAAAATATTTTTGTGTACTATATTTTTATATATAAAAATGGAAAAAATCGCTAGCATCCATATTTCATGATTTTGGTAAAATTATGATTAATAATGCTATTTTAGAAAACCAGCAAGATTAACACTAAATGAGTTTGAAATCATCGGTACCTTTGCCAAACAATTTAATGAATTTATCGAAATCAAAAGCAAATACTCAGACAAATAAATTTGATTCAACAAAAGAAGTATTATTTACTATTTTAAATTTTTCAAATTTCTACTTGATTTATTCTTTTTCTATGTGATACACTAATTAAGCGCTTGGGTATTTAGCTCAGTTGGGAGAGCATCTGTTTGACGTACAGAAGGTCATAGGTTCGATTCCTATAGTACCCACCAACTTAAAGATTTAGCACAACGAAGGTTGTGTTTTTTTTATGTAAAAAATGAGAATAAAAAAAATGAGATTTTGCAAAAACCCTGCAAAACCCCATTATTTTTGTAAAATTCTTAGAAAATTAAATCTTTAACAAGAAGGCTTTATAAGCTCTATATGCTTCATAAACGTCAATTTTTGAAACAATTTCCATTGGCGCATGCATATTAAGAACAGCGATTCCTGCATCAATTACATCCATATTTAAATTAGCAAGAATGTAAGCGATAGTTCCTCCGCCTCCTAAATCAACTCTTCCAAGTTCACTTGTTTGATAATAGATTCCTTCTTCATCTAAAACATTTCTGATTTCAGCAATGAATTTTGGAGAAGCATCATTGCAGCCACTCTTTCCTCTTGAACCAGTGTATTTGTTAAAGACAATACCTTTATTTAAATATGCACTATTCTTAAGTTCATTAACGCTTAAGAATAATGGATCAACGCCTGCGCTAACATCACTTGAAAGCATTTTGCTGTTTGTTAAACATCTTCTCAAATTCAATTCACTGTATTCGCCATTCTTTTCCATTAATTCAGCAATAACATTTTCAAAATATCTTGATTGAGCACCAGTTGCACCAACTGAACCAATTTCTTCTTTATCGACAAGTATACAGCAACTTGTTCTCTTTGGGTTTTCAACATCTAAAATTGCTCTTAAAGATGTGTAAGCACAAACTCTATCATCATGACCATATCCAGCGATCATTGATTTATCAATACCATAATCTTTTGCTTCACCTTGTGGGACAACTTCGATTTCGGCACTTACAAAATCATCTTCTTCAACGCCATATTTTTCTTTTAAAATACGTAAAACGTTGCTCTTAACATCTTTGTTTTCGCCTTCTGTTAAAGCTAACGAACCAAATGTAACATCTAAATTTTCACCTTCAATAACTTTAGCTGCAGGTTTTGTGAGTTGTTCTTGGCTTAAATGAATTAAAAGATCACTAATTCCAAAAACTGGATCATTTGGATTATCGCCAATATTTACTTCAACAACGCTTCCATCCTTTTTATATATAACACCAATTAAAGATAATGGACGTGCTACCCATTGATATTTTTTGATTCCGCCATAATAATGTGTGTCAAGTAATGCAAATGATGTTGATTCATATAGTGGGTTTTGTTTTAAATCGATTCTTGGTGAGTCAATATGAGCACCTAAAATATTAATTCCGTTTGTGATTTTTTCAGTACCGATAACAAATAAAACAACATTTTTGTCTCTATTTACATCATATACTTTGTCTCCAGGTTTTAAACTTGCAACGCTATCAAGTCTTTTGTAACCATGAGCAATTGCTAATTCAACGGCATTTCTAGTAGCTAGTCTTTCTGTTTTTGATTTTGATAAAAATACACGATAATCTTCACAAAATGGTGTAATTTCGCTTGAAAATTTGTTTGCATCGTATTTTTCATAAGCATATTTATTGTACATTTCTCTTCCTCCTTAATTTATAATACTTTGTTTTTTATTTTATTAGTCGTTGTAATTTTAATAGTGCCATCAGAAATTTTCAAATCTAATGACATAAAAGTTTCAATAAGCGAAACCATGTATATTATATCCTCACTACCCATAGTTTCAAAAGCAGAATGCATAGCAAGTTGAGGCAAACCAATATCGCAAGATAATATGCTAGAATGACTCATTGAAATTGAGCCAAGAGTGCCTCCACCTCTTACATCACTTCTATTGAAAAATATTTGAGTTGGTAAATTAATCATTTCGTTAATCTTTTTAATTAAAGATCCACTTAGAGCATCTGTTGTATAGTTCATGCTACTATTAAACTTAAGAACTATTCCTTTATTTAAGTAGCATTTATTTTTGTTATCACTTTTTTCAGGATGATTAGGATGAATAGCATGAGCATTATCTGCGCTAATCAAAAAAGATTTTTTCATTGCTTTTTCATAAGACTGATATGAACTATCAAATCTATTTGAAATCCTTCTCAATGTGTTAGTTAAGAAATCACTATCTGCTCCAGAATAAGAAGAAGAACCTGTTTCTTCATTATAAAAACCAACCATAACTGGGATTGAATTTATTGGATTTGACTTCAAAAACCCTGCAAAACCCCCATATAATGATGCTAAATCATCAAGTTTTGGACCTGAAATAAATTCATCATCCATTCCAACATAACTAGCTTTTTCACGTAAATATAAATTTAAATCATAGCCAATAATTTTCTCATTTTCATCGCAAAATTTAGTTATATAGTCAAGAAAATGGACATCATTATTACATGAAAAAAGAGCATTTAAATCGTTTTGAATATTATATTGAAAAGTAGTATTTATTTCTCTATTTTGATGAATTGCGACATTTGGAATAATCATTGTTGCTTTATCATCATCGACAAGTTTTGAATATATTTCATTATCTTTTGAAACAATAATTCTACCTGAAAAAGAAAGTGGACGATCTAAAAAAGTTGAAATAATCATTCCACCATACCCTTCAACTTTGATTCTTTCATATGATTCATCAATTAAGCTAGGGTTTTCTTTAATTTTAAAAACTGGCGAATCAGTATGT
>CAMESA010000158.1 GCA_945935945.1 uncultured Mollicutes bacterium
AACTATTGTCCTTTAATGTGTGTAAACAACAATATTGATACAAAACGGCTAAAATGCCATAGGTGTAATGACAAGTTTGATACACTGGTGGAAGCTATATTAAATTAGTGTTAATAAAAAGCCCAGTATTGGTCCAATAAATATTGCAATATAGATTAGAGTGATCCATGGTTGATATTCAACGTAGAATTGCTTGAATGTCAAACTCCACGGATGCTTGATAATAACCCAGCCAAATACATCGAATACATTACAAATCGAAACCCATATTGCTCCAGTAATGAATGCTTCAGCTATTGTTGGATTAGATAGTCCATTCATGTAGATGAATCCAAACACTGTGAAAATAACAATATTGTACAATGGATGCCATGGTTTGGTTTTCTCATATCCTTCTCCCATTGACCCTTTATCCATTGGCTTCATATGGAGAACGTAAATATTAAATATTGTATGAAGTATTCCAATTAATGTGACAACGATATAGGCACTCCAAAACCATAGCATTGAGAATCCAAAATCTTGCATTATTTAAGAACCACCCAATAACCATTCTTTTAAGCTTATAACTTCAATACCTTCTTCAGTAATATATTTTTTAAAGTTATCTTTTACAATAATAACTTTTCTAAAATTATCCTTTATATTAAGCAAAGATCTTTTTTCTTGATTTTGTTTGTCTAGTGATTCCATCGAATAAGCAGATTGAATATATATTTTTTCATTTAATTTATTACAAATAAAATCAGTTTCAAGTTGCTTTGAAACATAATTACCTTTTTCATTTTTTATATTGATTTCAACAATTCCAACATCAACGCTATATCCTCTACATAATAACTCATTATAAATAATGTTTTCCATTATATGCGTTGGTTCGTTTTGTCTAAAATTAATTAAAGCATTTCTAAGTCCGATGTCCGTAAAATAATATTTCGAATTGGATCCGATGTATTTTCTTCCTTTTATATCATATCTTTTAGCTTCTGATATTAAAAATGCATCCTTTATATATTCTATATGATTTTTAATTGCTACATGACCATAAACAACATTTTCAACGCTTTTAAACGTTTTTTCTAAATTGGTAGGATTAGTATAAGAGCCAATTGAACTAGATAATACGCACAATAGTTTTTCAAATGACTCAATATCTTTAATTCCATTTCTTTCAGTAATATCCTTGATATATATTTCAGAGAATAATTGTTTTAAATATTCTTGTTTTCTTTCATCACTATTTAAATTAATTAAATATGGCATACCACCGTAATATTGATATTCTAAATAAGCGTCTTCAAATGACAAGTTTGAAAAATCATAAAATTCTTTAAATGATAACGGATAGATATGAATTTGGTCTCCTCTACCTCTAAATTCGGTAATAACATCCTTAGAAAGCATTTTTGAATTACTTCCAGTGACATAAATATCAAAATTGTCATGGCTTAATAAGCCATTTAGAGCAAGTACAAAATTATCTAAAAGCTGTATTTCATCAAGCAATAAATAATAATCTTTATTTTCTTTTGTTAAATCACTTATATAAAGAATAAACTTTTTAGAATTAACAACATAATTATTTTTAGAATCATAAATAAGAGTCGACTCATTAGGCAAGTATTTGTCTAATTTCATAACATTTTCTAAATTGTCAAAAGCAAAAGTAATAATTTGTGAATCCAAAATATTATGTTCTAGTAAGTATGATTTATATAGTTTGTTAAGCAAATATGATTTACCAGATCTCCTTAAACCTGTAATAACTTTAATTAGATTATTATTCTTCCTTTCAATAATCTCGTTTAAATACTTTTCTCTTTTTATTTCCATTGTTTCACCTACTTTTTTTGCAAGTTTTTGCTTTTTCTGTAGTTAAATCATACCTCATAATATTTATTAGGACAAGTATGTATCTACTTTTTTTGCAAGTTTTAATAAAAATTGTAGTTTAAATATTGGCGGTTCATTAATATTTATTTAGAAAATTCCGTTTTATCGTAAGTGATTTGTATTAAATTTATCGTGAGTTAAACATGAGATAATAAATTAAGCCAAATTTAAAAATAAATAGATGCCATGGTTTGGTTTTCTCATATCCTTCTTCCATTGACTCTTTATCCATTGGCTTCATATGGAGAACGTAAATATTGAATGAAGCATTCCAATTAATGTGACAATGATATAGGCAATCCAAAACCATAGCATTGAGAATCCAAAATTTTACATTATTTAAGGACCACCCAATAGCCAATTTTATTTGATCCCATATGTTTTATAATCCCATCATTTGTTTTATTTTATTGTCGAGACCTAGGTGAGAAAAACAACTTTGATACATTATTATGTTCCATTTTTTTACTTTGCTCTGACCAAAATATAGAAAAAGAGTGTTTTTACCCCTAAAAAAGAAAAAAGTTTGACACTTTTACTGTATCAAACCTATGTTTTCAAGATGGTGGGTCTTAGTGGGCTCGAACCACCGACCTTGCGCTTATCAAGCGCACGCTCTAACCAGCTGAGCTAAAGACCCAATTGCCTAAAAGGCGAGAATTATCTTACCTCAAAGATCAATTCTTGTCAACAATAACCAAAGAAATTTTCGAAACGATTTTTCAAAAGGGATGAATTTGTGATTTTTCCAAGCTCTTTAGTTGCGAATAAAAGTCAAAGCAAGTACAATATCAATATACCTTTAGGAGGGTTATTCAAATGAAAAAAGTTACTGTGAACAAAGATCTCTGCATCGGATGTGGTGCCTGCACTGGCATCGCTGCTGACGTCTTCTCCTTCGACGATGATGGCAAGGCTGTCGCCGGTGAAGTCGCCCCTGAGAGCGAAGCTGCTGTCGATGATGCCATCGCTGGTTGCCCTGTCCAGGCCATCGAAGAAGCCTAAACTTCAACAATCTGATAAAACTGAGGTGCTTCGGCGCCTCTTTTTCTTTACAATAAAATGGCCACTAGAGCCATTCTTATCGTATTTTGACAGTCAGCTTGATCACATGTGTGATCTCTTTGTCAAAGCCGTTTACCGCCTTGAAAAGATCATCTGGAAGCCAGTCATGAGCACCATCTCTGACGATTGTCTCAGTCTCTTTATATGA
>CAMESA010000159.1 GCA_945935945.1 uncultured Mollicutes bacterium
TTTTGTCATGTAATTATTAGAAATATTTGCATTTGAAAGTGTTCCTGCTGGACCAACAGTTCCATTTTTAGAGATTGCAAAAATCGAAATATCTCCAACTAATGGATCTGGTTTAATATAGTTATTGTTAATAAATTTATTATTTGCAATAGTAATTGATTGAGGAAGTGTAGCTTCATTATAAACATCCATTGCTGTCGCGGCCTGAATTGAACCGTGTCCAACATTCATAAATGTATTATTTGTGATATTTGCAGAAGGAACTTGAACAATAATTCCTCTATTTCTCTTATTTCTAACTATATTATTTGAAAAAGTAAATGAAGGAGTATTCGAAAGGAATGTTACTCTAGCATTTGTCCATGATGATGCATTCATTCTTTCATTTAAAACAAGAGTCATAATTCCATTTGATTCGCTAGCTTCTTTAACTGTGTAATAACCTTGACTTGGATTATATGACTCAAATGTATCTTCATTATAGATTCCAATTTTATCTCCAACTGATGGAAGAGGCATTTGGGAAGTAATTCTTTTAACTTCGATTGTTCTTGTTGATGAAGTTACATTACTTAATGAATAAAAATATCCATGTTTGATGTTTAAAGCGTCATCATGAGAATATTCAATAAGTGATGAAGTTACTTTAACTTCTCCAGACATTAATGAGAAGTGAAGTGCATCAGCACATGAAGTCATTAATGAGTTACTTCCATCTTTAACCTTTAAATTAAATCTATTTAAGTATAAATTCTTTGTTTGTGAAGAAGTAAAAGCCATTCCAGAAGCAGAATTAATTGTTAAATTTTCTAAATATATATTTTCTGAATTATTGATTGTGGCTCCAGCTTGGTCATATTGAGCAAATTGAAGAGATGCTAAAGTGTTGACTGGACCTTCATTAATTTCATTATTAAATTTTACAACAACTTCATAATTTCCATCTTTTTCGCTTATTGTGTAACTTGAAAAACCATCAACAACAAAGTTTCCTTCTTGTCTTGGAGCTCTAGTATAACGATCAAATTCGACAAAAGTTCTTAATTTTTTCTTTGTTTTTAATAATTCTTTTGCAAGATCATTAAATTCAGCATCAACTACAAGAGTGATTTCTTTATTTGCTTTGTCATATTTGCTGACTTTGCATGTCATATTTGCAGCAATTTTTTGTCTAAAAGTTATGTCTTTAAAATATACATTTTTCGAATTGGATAAATTTAAATATCCTTTGTAATTCAAATCTGAATAACTAACTTCAATTACTGAATTATTTCCTTCAAAATATACATTTTCAATTCCATCAATTGTTAAAACATATGGATTTGTTGATAGATCACCATTGACATTATATATTGCAGAACTTAGTTTAATTTTAACTTTTTTGCCATTTTCTACTTCTTTTGCAAGATTTAATGCGCCTTGAAGCTTTGAATAATCATTAAGTTCGCTAAATCCAAATTTAGAAATATCATCTAAAGTTAAAGAATCAACATCAATAATTTTTCCATCTTTAAATTCATCATCAGCTGGGATTTCATATAGTGCTTGTTCACTTATTTTCTTGTTAACACCAACATTATTTACATCACTTAAACCATATTTTTCTTTAGTTACAACGTTTTCTAAACAATATTCATCTTTATCTAATGAATTTAATAATGTAGTTAAGTCAATTTTTGAAGTATCTTCTTCTTCAATAACATTTAAAATAAATGAATCAAATTTTCCATTATTTGCTGTTGCAGTTACTGTTACACTGCCTGCTGCAACAGCTGTTAAAGTTGAACCATTAATTGTTGCAACTTTTTGATCACTTGAAGAATAAGTAATTTCTTTATTTGTTGCATTTTCTGGAGTTATTGTTGCAGATAAATTTAAAGTTTCTCCAACTTTTATAGAAGTTGTAGATTTATCAAGCGAAATATTTTCAACTTCAACATTAACTACACTTTCTTGGTTTGAGCATGCTGTAAGAATTCCTTGACCCAAAATCAAACTAACAAAAAGTAAAACTGGAATTGATTTTTTCATTTTATCTACCCCCAAAATTATTTGAATTTTCTATAATTGATGAACTTTCGTTGTTTTTACCTTCATTTAAAATGGTATAACCACTATTTATTTCATCAAAAATTGTGTAATTATTCTGAATTTCAACATTTTTACTATCGCGGACATGAATTGAATAACTTTTATATTTTGTTTCGTAGAACAAATTATTTCTAACTTTTATATCGCCACTTCCTCTTAAATAAACTGTATTTCCAGTGTCTTTATAGAAGAAATTGTTGTAAATTTCGACATTTTTTAAGCTTCCTTGTTCACTTCCGTTTTTCCCATATGTGAAAACAGAAATATCATCCCAACATTTTAAGAATTTTGTATTTTTTATCACAATATTTTGAGGAACAATTGCTTCTTTAAAAACATCAGCAACGCCAAGAACTTGAACAGCACCCATATTTACATTTTCAAAAGTGCAATTTTCAATTATTGAATTTCTTCCTTGGAGTAAAATTCCTCTATTTCTTTTATTTTTTATTACTGAATTTGTTAATTTTAATCGAGTTGCTTTTGTTGCATTTCCAAGTAAATATCCAACATAAGATTTATCGCCACGAGGAAGTGACCTATCTAAAGTTAAATCAAATGTTGTTCCGTTTTTTGCAACATCTTCAACCACATATTGTGCTTTAAAACCAATTGTTGTTGGGTCATAAACTTCAACAATATCACCCTTATCAAAAGTTATAACAACTTCTGATTGAGTTTGTGAAACAGACATAACTTTTCCAACTGTTGAAGTGATGTTTGTATAAAAAGATTTTATATTCAAACCATCATCATGGCTTCCTTCGATGACACAATTTGATATATTTAAATCTCCTTCTAATGCACAAGTGTGGATAATATCAGCTGTGCAAGTTAAAAGTCTTGATGTATTTGGTTCTCTAATAAAATTCATTCGATTTAATGAAGCATTTTTTCCTTTATTAAATCTAATTCCCATACCAGCTGCAACATAAGTTGTCACATTTTCAATGTAAGTATCTTCACAATCACTAAATAAAAAACCAAAATACTCATAAACTGTAAATCCAACA
>CAMESA010000160.1 GCA_945935945.1 uncultured Mollicutes bacterium
ATTTTATTCTCTTTGTTGAATGCTAAAGGAATAGTAATTGAAGGGAAACCACCAAAGTTTCCAATACCTAACCAGTTATCTAAAATTACAAAATCTTCGTTAACATTATCGTTTGATTTATTTATAAATGGTGCAACGCTTGGAGCAGCTGGTAAATAAACGCAATCAAATGTTTTAAAAATTTCATTAAATGCATCAACAATTAAATGTCTTGCTTTTTGTGCGCATAAGAAAACTTCTTCTTGATTTTCTCTCATCAAAGCATAACTACCGATAATAAATCTTCTTTTAATAAGTGGTGAAAATCCGTTTGTTCTAGCGTTATACATAACTTCTTGATATGATTTTCCATCATAATGTGGACCAAATTTTATACCATCAAGATTTGCATTATTGCTTGTTGCTTCAGCACAAGAAATAACAATATAAGCTGGATAAACCGCTTTCAATAAATCAGGAGAAACAGAAATATATTGGACTTCTGCGCCGTTTTTGAGAATTTTTTCAACAGTTTCGTCAAAATATTTCTTCATTTCTTCATCAGTAATTGAGTTATAAATTTCTTTAATAATTGCAACTTTTTTACCTTTTAAAGATGAATTAAATTTTGTGTAATCTTCTCTTTCGCCTCTAAAACAAGTTGAATCATTTTCATCTTTTTTAGCAAGTAAATTTAATGAAATTGCGCTATCAAAAACTGAACGTGTAAAGTAAGCAACATGATCTAAACTTGGTGCAAATGGAAATAAACCAAAACGTGAAATCAATCCCCATGTTGGTTTAAAACCAACAAGAGCATTAAATGAGGCAGGTTTTCTAACTGAATCGCCAGTGTCACTTCCAAGAGCAAATGGAACAATTGCATCAGCTACTGCAACTGCGCTACCTGCACTTGAACCTCCACAAAGTCTTGTGTGACTTGCATCATATGCATTAAATGTTATTCCAAGGTGTCCAGTAGTTCCTGTTCCACCCATTGCAAGTTCGTCCATTGTACTTTTTGCAACAAGGATTGCATTTGCGTCATTTAATAATTTAATTACTGTTGCATCAAAAACAGGAATGTAGCCATTTAAAATATTGCTTGAAGCATTTGTTTCATATCCTTTTGTTGAAAAATTATTTTTTGCAACATAAGGAATTCCAAAAAAATAATTGTCAGCAGGAACTTCAAGTTTTGATAATTCTTCTGCTTTTTTGATTGCATCTTCTTCGATAATTAATTCAAAAGCATTATCTTTATTCTCTTTTGCTCTTTTTATTGCTTCTTTTACAAGATCAACAGGGGTAACTTTTTTATCAAGAAGAGCTTCATGAATCTCTTTTATTGTTAAATCTAAATAATTCATTATCCTACCACCTTTGGAAGTTTGATTTGTCCATCTTTAACTTCGCCTGCATTTTTCAAAACATCATCGATTGCTAGAGGAGTTTCTGGTTCATCTTCTCTTAAAAAATCAATGCTAACATCAAATGGAAAAGTCATTGGTGTTGTTTCGTTTACTCCTTCAATTTTTCCCATAAGTGATAATTGATGTTGAATTGAGTCAAATTCGCTCAATAATGTGTCATATTCACTATCTTTCATGTCAAATAAAAGACGATTTGCAGCATCTTTTAAAACATCTTTATTGATTGTCTTCATCTTTTTCTCCTCCTAGAAGTTCTTTGAATTCTTCTTCATTAATAACTTTTACGCCAAGTTTATTTGCTTTATCAAGTTTTGAACCAGCTTCAACGCCTGCAATAACTAAATCAGTCACTTTTGATACGCTGCTAGAAACATGAGCACCTAAATTTTCAAGGATTTCAGTAGCTTCTTTTCTTCCAAAACTTGTTAATGTTCCAGTTAAAACTACTTTTTTATTGTAGAAATAACTTGAAGAATCAACTTTATTATTGCCTAAATAAACCATATTTACATGAAGTTCATTTAATTTATTAATTACTTCGAGATTGTGTTCATCTTTGAAGTACTCAACTATTGAATGAGCGACTACAACACCAATGTCATTGATATTTTGTAATTCTTCTTCATTTTGACTCATTAACATTGTCAAATTTGTAAATCTACGAGCAAGTGTTTTTGCCATTTTTGAACCAACTTCTTTGATTCCAAGTCCAAAAAGTAATCTTTCAAGGCTATTATTTTTACTTTTTTCAATTGCATCAAGAAGATTATCAACTGATTTATTACTCCAACCATCAATTTCAATGATTTCTTCTCTATGATGATGAAGAAGATAAATATCAGGAATTGATTTAATAAATCCAAGAGCAAAAAATTCTTCGCATACTTTTTCGCCCATTCCTTCAATATCCATTGCATCTTTTGAAGCAAAATGAATGAGACTTTCAATCGCTCTACTTGGACAATTTTTGTTCAAACAGAAATGCATTGCATCAATTTTGACTAGTTTTGAGCCACAATCAGGGCAATTTTCAATCATTTTATATGGAATTTCTTCACCAGTTCTATCTTGAAGAATAGGTTTTACAACTTCAGGAATGATATCACCAGCTTTTCTAATAATTACGTGGTCGTTAACCATGAGCCCTTTTTCAAGAATAAAATCTTCATTATGTAAGGTTGCTCTTTGGACTAAACTTCCAGCAACTCTAACTGGTTCAAGAACTGCATTTGGAGTAATTTTTCCAGTTCTTCCAACTGTGTAAACAATATCTAACAATTTAGTTTTAACTTCTTCTGGTGGAAATTTATATGCAATTGCCCATTTTGGAGTTTTTGCTGTGTAACCAATTTCATCATAAAGCGAGAAATCATTAACTTTTAATACAATTCCATCAATATCGTAAGGTAATGAAGATCTTTTTGCTGTGTATTCTTCAACATAAGCAAGAATTTGATCTTTTCCTTTTATAATTCTTCTTTCGTGATTGGTCTTAAATCCAAGTTCATCGAGTTTATTAATTGCTTCTGCATGAGTTTTGATTCCAAAATCTTCTGCGTTTGCAAAATAATACCACCAACCATCTAATTTTCTACTTCTTGCAACACTACTATCTAAATTTCTAATCGAACCAGCTGCTGCATTTCTTGCATTTGCAAATAATGGTTCGCCTTTTTCTTTT
>CAMESA010000161.1 GCA_945935945.1 uncultured Mollicutes bacterium
TACCCAACTATGAGAGTATGGCCATCTTCCACGGCCCCAATCAATTAGACCAGTACCGTTATGAATATCTAAATTAAAATCATTGCTTTTAATAAAACCATTGATGTTATAAAAATTTTCTTTGTAATTTAAATAAAATTTCTTTTTAGAATCAAAAGCAGTTGCAATTACAAGTTTTTCATTCGCTTTTAAGTTATCGATATTTAATTCAATATTCAATTTAGAATCTTGGTATTTAAGAATTCGAGATTCATCTTTTACTTCAAATTCAACAAAAGTTCCCTTTTCATTAAATGAGATTTTGCTATTTTCTTCAGGATTTTGATCAAGTTTTAACTTTTTAAAAGGTAGCATCACGCCTGATGATATTTTTTCACCAGTTTTTAAATTAATAACTGTAGCAGAAATATTTGCAATATAACTTAAATGTCCAATTGTTAGTTGGATTGAATAATCTCCATAAATTATTTGATAAAAATTCCATTCTTTTAAGTTAATCGCATGTTTAAATATCTTTTCATTATTATAATTAACGTTATATCTAAAATTATAACCATGAGCATTTAAATTATTTTTATCATCAAGAACATTTATTCCATCTTCAAGTTTATCATTTCTTGTAGGACGATCGTTTTTATCTTCTCTTATCCTTTTATAATATAAGCGAGATGCAAAGAATAAAGGAATAAAGGCAAATAATACTAAAATCGATGCAAATAAGAATAAATTTTCTTGTGGAACATCAATAATATGGTTGTAAACATCATAAATTGGTGTCTCTTGAGGAGTTAATTTAATAATTAAATTACCAATTAATGTTCCGATGAACATAGGAATTAATGTAAAGAAACAAACTCTAATACCTTCAAATTGTCCTCTGCATTGTTTAGGGAACAAGCTTCTTGTCCAAATCATGCAAGCTTGCATAATTAAAACATAGCCAAGTCCAATGAAAAATACACACAAGAATAAAGGAATATTTTTTAAAGAAAATAAACTTGCTAAATTTACACTTTCAGGCGATTTAATTAAAAAATATGTTAAAAGTAATCCAAAAGCGTTGATAAAAACGCCAATAAATACTAAAAGTGGGGTTTTATTTTTATCAATTAATTTACTAAATGGGATAGTTAAAACAACAGCTAAAAGTAAAGATATGCCTTCAACAAGCCCCATATCACCTGCTGTAAATCCAATATCATAAATTAACCAGTTGCCCATGTGGACAAAATAGAAATTAAATGGGATAAAAAATAAACAAGCAACAAGGCAAGATAAGAACATTTCTTTATTATCTTTATTGCCCTTTAAAGTTTTAAAGTTAAATGTTTGTGAAAATTGTCTAAAGAAAGTTCCATCCTTATATGGTTCAACGGTTGGCGAATCTTTTAAGAAAAATAAAGATAGAATGCCAACAATAATAACAAATCCACCCATAACACCAAATAAAAGTTGGTAATTATCTAGCGCTGGATTGTAATTATCAGTACTTACAGTTGGATTACCAATATTTACTAAAATTCCACCAATTACTGTGCCAACAACTGTACCAAAAACTGGTAAAGCAGCCAAAACTGCACCAATTTTACCTTTATTATCATCATTTGTATGATCGTTTAACCATGTATTGTAGCCACAATCATTTCCCATTGATCCAAAAAATGACATGACTGCATCAGTTAAAACAACTAAAAATGCACTAACAAGTAAAATTTGACCGACTTGAGATTGTCTAATAAATTCAGTTAAACCAAAAATTATTGTGGTAATACCCCAAATAATGTAACCAATGGAAATAAATTTCTTTCTTTTTCCGATTCGATCAGATAATGTTCCAAAAACGAAGGTAGAAATCGTTGTAACAAGAGCACTAACAATAACCATTGTTGTGACAATATTTACATCTCCACCAATTTTTGCATAAACGAAAGTGTTGAACCATTGATTTTCCATGTTCCAACATAATTGACCTGCGATTCCAATAAGCCAAACCAAATTCCAAAACAGCCAATTTGGCACCGAACCGCCTTTTTTCTTAATTTTTTCCATATTTTATGAGAACTCCTCGCCCTTTCTTTTTTATTATATTACAAAATGTACTTTTTAACACGTTTAGTTTAATTTTTAAAATATGTAAAAATAAATAATTTTAAGTAATGTTTCCAAGTGATAGAATAAAGAAACTTATGGGAGAAATAGAAATTTTTTTATTGGTCTTTTTTTCGACCTTGTTTATTATTGTTTGTTTATTAACACTATATTTTTTAATTTGCGTTAAACTCTCAAATTTTTTATCATATCCAAACAAATATGATAGAGAATATACACATAATTTAGACGTTGAAAAAGGTTTAATTCCTGCAGACATGTCTTTTTTAAAAAGAGAAACTTTAAATATTACTGCTCGTGATGGAACATTAATTAAAGGTGATTTTTCATATCATGAAAATCAAAAAGGAATTATTATTTTAGCTCACGGATACACTTGGACACGCGAAGGAGCGCTAAAATATGGTCAATTTTTATATAATGATGGCTTTTCTATTTATATTTATGATGAAAGATTCCATGGAGAAAGTGATTTTAAATATGTAACAATGGGACATAACGAATCAATGGATGTTTGTGACATTGTAAATTATTTTAAAAATAAATATGGAAAAGACGTAATTATTGGTCTCCAAGGTGAAAGCATGGGCGCTGCTAGCGTTATGAATTCTTTAAAATATAATCCAGACGTAGATTTTGTTCTTGAAGATTGCGGTTATGCATCTTTAAAAGATCTTATTAAACACAAATTAAAACAAATGAAACTTCCTTCTATATTATTAATAGGATGTAATTTAGTTCTAAAAATTAAATTTAAATACACATTTAAAGATGTTGAGCCTATAAACAGCGTAAAAAATAGTAACGTTCCACTTTTAATAATGCACGGAAAAGATGACACACTTGTTCCTGTCACTCACGCTCTAGATTTGTACGAAGCAACGAAAAAACATTCTGAAATTCATATTTTCAATGATTCTGAACATGCAAAATCATATGAAAACTACAAAAATGAATATGAAAAAATCGCAATCGATTTTATA
>CAMESA010000162.1 GCA_945935945.1 uncultured Mollicutes bacterium
AAATTAAAAAAATAGGTAAAAATTTTAAAAAAGAATATGCTTTAGTCTTAAAAAAGATTAAAGAATATGACGAAATTGCAATCTTTAGACATATTCGCCCAGATTTTGATGCTCTAGGTACACAATTTGGTTTAGCAACATGGATTAAAGACAATTTCCCAAACAAAACTGTTAAAGTTTTTGGCGATAATCACGTCACTTTTACTCCAAATGGACTTTTTAAAGAAACAGATAAAGAAAATGATGATTGGTTTTCAAGTCATAAATTTTTAGCAATCATTGTTGACGTTGGTGATCAAAAAAGAATCGCTGATCCACGTTTTTTGAAAGCAGATTATAAAATTAAAATCGATCATCACCCAGTCACTGATAAAATTTTTGATGTTGATATTACAAACACAAAAATGGCAGCTGCAAGTGAACTTGTATTAAATATGCTTTTAAATTTTAAAGGCAATTATGTTTTATCAAAGGAAGCTGCAAAGAATTTTTATATCGCACTTGTTGGAGATAGTGGCAGATTTATGTATAACTCCACCACTGCTCACACTTTTGAGGTTAGTAAAATCTTATTAAATACCGGAATTAACATTGTCGATATTTATAATTTAATGTATCAAAAAGATGTTGATGATTTAGAAGTTACTAAATTTATTTTAAATACATATAAAGTTTCTCCACATGGCGTTGCTTATTATGTTTTAAATGCTGAGGATTTAGTTAGATTAAAAATCACAACCGAAAGAGGCAAAGAAAACGTTAATTTGTTCTCAAATATTAAAGGAATTAATATTTGGTGTTCAATAACAGAAGATACAACTGAGCCATGTTATAGAATTTCAATTCGTTCAAGATATTACACAATCAACGGTGTTGCTCAAGAATATAAAGGTGGAGGCCATGCTCAAGCAGCAGGTGCTCAAATAAAAGACTTAACTGAACTTGATTCTTTTATTTCACGTCTTGATGAACTTGTCGTAACAGGTAAATAAGATGAATTTTGTCCCGCTTCATATCCGCACTGGATATAGCTTTTTAAAAAGCTCAATTAGAATAGAAAAATTATTCGAAAAAGCCAAAAATTTAGGATATGAAGCGCTTGGACTTTGTGATTTAAGTAATTTTTACGCTTTACCAAAATTTGATAAATGCGCAAAAAGTAATAAATTTGGTTCCATTTATGGAACAGAGATAAAAATTGAATCAAATGTTCTTTCTTTTTATGCTCTAAATGAAGAAGGATATCGAAACATCAATAAAATTATTTCTTTATCATCTAAAAAATCTTTAGATTATAAAGAAATAACTTTTGAAGATATCAAAGAATATAACTCTGGAATTGCTTTAGTTATCTCAACTGATAATGAAATTTTTAATGCAGTTAATGAAAAATTAAAAGAATACATAAAAAATCTTAAAAATCTCTATCCTATTATATATATAGGAATAGAAATTTATGATTTTAAAGACAAAGCACACATTGATTTGATTAGAGATTTTGCTTTGAGTAACAACATCAACACTTTTGCTTTTCCAAAAATTTATTATCTAAATAAAGAAGAAGCAATTTCTCTTGATATTTTAAAAGCAATTGAAGAAAATACCCAACTTTTTGATAGTTTAAAACCAACTTTTACTGAAGATTATTTTAAAAGTGAAGAAGAATATAGCACTTATTACACAAAAGAAGAAATTTTAAATACGAAGAAATTCTTGCTTTCATCAGACTTTGTTTTTAACAAACCTCGTGGTGAATTAATCCACTATTTAAGTGGTAACGAAAAAGAAACAAGTGATTATTTTATTAAATTAATCAACGAAGGTGCAAAAAAGAGAGATATCGACGTCACAAATCCAATTTATAAGAATAGATTAAATAAAGAATACGTCACAATTAAAAAATTAGGTTATATAAATTATTTTTTAGTTGTTCAAGATTATGTAAATTTTGCTAAATCCAACTCAATTCCAGTTGGTCCAGGAAGAGGTTCCGCTGCTGGTAGTTTAATTTCTTATTGTCTTGGAATTACAGATGTTAATCCAATTAAATACAATCTTTTATTTGAAAGATTTTTAAATATCAAAAGAAATTCAATGCCTGATATTGATATTGATATATCAGATGTTCGTCGAGATGAAGTCATTGCATATCTAGCAAATAAATATGGATCAACTCGAGTAGCTCGAGTTGCAGCATTTCAAACAATTGCAGCAAAACAAGCTTTAAGAGACACAGCCAGAGTTTTAAACACTCCTTCAACTATCATTAACGATTTAAGTAAAGCTATTCCAAACAATTTTAAAGATGAAAGTTCTAAAAATTTCTCTTTAGATTATGCTTATCAAAATATTCCAGCTTTTAAAGGCTTAGTAGATAGCGATGAACAATATAAAAATATTTTTAAGATAGCGCATTATATTGAAGGTTTACCTCGTCAAAGAGGACTTCACGCTGCAGGTATTGTTTTGAACGAAGAAAATTTACTTGGTTCTATACCTTGTGATTACATAACAGAAAATGAACTTGTCACACAATTTGAGAAGGATTATTTAGAATCTCAAGGCTTTTTAAAGATGGATATTTTAGGTCTTTCAAACTTAACAATTATTGATAGATGTTTGAAAAATATTGAAAAAACCCTGCAGAAGTCCATTAAAATGGAAGAAATCCCATTTGAAGACCCTGATATTTTTAAGCTAATTAACAACTTTACAACCATGGGAATTTTCCAATTAGATACTAGCGCTTCATTAAATGCACTTTTAAATATTCGACCAAAAAATTTCTTAGAAGTTGTTGCAACTATCTCATTAGATCGTCCTGGTCCAATGCAATTTATTCCAACTTATTCAAGACGTAAAGAAGGAAGAGAAAGAATTTCATATCTATCACCAGTTCTAAAACCAATCCTTGAAGAAACATATGGAATCATTGTTTACCAAGAACAAATTATGCAAATCGCTCAAATTTATAGTGGCTTCACTTTTGCTGATGCTGATATTTTTAGAAAGGCAATTTCTAAAAAAGATAGAAATGAAATTTTAAAAATGAAAGCAAGTTTCATAAATGGAGCCATTAAAAAAGGACAT
>CAMESA010000163.1 GCA_945935945.1 uncultured Mollicutes bacterium
ATATAGTCCAAAAAAATATCCGCATCCCCAATTGTACATTTTTATCTTGAAATTAATAGGCTCTTTTTCTTTATATTTAATGACTGCGGAGCGAAAGCCTCATCAACGTAACGATAGGTTTTTTGATAAAAATTTTGGATTTTAAGGTTTATTAAATTCAGAAAATTTATATGCAAAATTCAAGCAAATATTTAAAAAACCCTGCAGAACTCCACTATTTTTCATTAGTTAACTGAAAAAGGTTGCTGGAAAAAGCCCTTATTTCCTGGATTTTTTGTTATAAAAATAGTTATTTTTAGTAGAAAACACTACTTTTAATAACTTTGAAGCAACTTTACTTTGACACTTTTTATAACGTATCCTTTCATTATGGATATAGACATAAAGATTTAAATAGTTTTGAAGATCTGCTTTTCTATATCCTCTATGGACCTCTAAAAAGTGCTTTACTGCGCTACATAATTCATCTATGTACTTCATTTCAGCACGTTCATCATTTGGCGCTGTGCTTTTAATAACTTTTTCTTCTAAATTTAATGCTTTAACAATGCTCATATGTGTTTTTTCGCCATCATGAATCAAAGTGGACCCTTTCTTTATATGGTTAAGATATATTTCATTGGCGCGTTTTTGATTTATCTTGTTCTTCTTACACACGAAAGCAAAAATGTAGCCTCTGTTTGATATTCCTAGACAAACAGAATAATTGTTATAACAACCGGAACCTTGGCCGCCAACAATTTTCTTTCTCGATTTTTCCTCGACTTTTATATAAGTCTCATCAATACTAAGCTTATTGTCTAGAATAATATCGTTTTGATAATTCTGTAACGCAAGAAAAATCCTCTTTCTCCGAATAAAACCGGTATTTCTAGCGATTTTAGCGTTTTGACAGGCAGTATCTAGAGTCGAGTTTGAAACAATAGAGTTTACAAAAGCAAACCATGCACGTATGTTGACTTTTGAACTAAAAAAGAATGTATTCGTTGAGTCAGAAAAAGTTTTTCCACAGTCTTTGCAGATGTATTTCTGATTTCCATTCTTATATTTTCCATTTTTCTTAAAATTCGAAGAATCACAAAAAGGACAAGACTTTTTTTGCTGAACTAAGCCAATAAATTCGCTAATGTTTAATTTATGTTTTTCAATATAATCCTCATTCAAAAACTTAACATAAAGTTTTTTTGGGTCATCTAAATTTTCAGTAGAAAATAGTACTGAATATGCAACTAATTTCTTTTTCATGGTGGCTTATCCTGTTTTCAGTAACTTCATCTAGAGGATAAACCACCACGTCTAAAGTTCTAGATGAAGTTACTGAAAATACTTTGACGTGGTTTGATTATTATATCATATTTAGCAGGAAAAAGTACGTATATAGTAGCAACCTTTTTCAGTTAATTGAGGCTATTTTTGTAAAAATCTAAAATTTATTTAACTCTATTAATGATTAAATCGGCGCCATTTTCATCGACGTTTTCAAAATAAATTTCGATGTTTAAATCTGTCTTATCATTCATCAATCCATCACCATAATGGAAGCTTTTAGCTTGATTTTTAAAGGAGAAAGTATCACCTGTTTTAAATAGATCATCTTCGCCCCATCCAGAACGATAATTTTTCAAAAATGTACCGCCTTCTTCTTTTTTAGAAATCATTGTTAAGAAAGCAAAGCCTTCTTTTGTGTAACTGTATGATTTAGTATTACTTGCCATTGGATATGAACCAGCTGGAAGTCCTTCATCTTTGATTTTTGTGTAATCAATATAATTTTGTGGGTCTTTTCCATTATATGGTTTAGTTGATAATCTAGCATCAACATGAAGAATCTTAACTCCAACAGCATTTGGCATTTTATAATAATATATGTTGCTATCGCTTGCATCAACTTCATTTAATCCTGTTGGTGTATATAACTCTAAAACAAGCATCTCATCATAGGCGGTTCCATAATAATCATCAAGGATTACAAGAGAAGATCCAGTTTCTTGATAGTTATCGAGATGAATTCTTGCACCATTATGTTTATTTGTTTCATAAATATATGGATTTGTCCAGCCAAAAGCAAATTTTGACCAGGCGTTATGATCACCAACATTATTATCTTGCATATCATATACACCAATTGGACTAGATTTAAAAGAATAATCATAATAATCAGGTAAACCTAACATATGTCCCATTTCATGAATATATGTGTGTGCATCAGCTTTACTAGCCCCAGTATATGTTTGGAAATCAATACTTGAGAAGAAATATTTATTAACAGCTGGATTATCAAGTGTTCCAAAGCGTCCTGTTGAAGTTGTATAAGCCCAAAATTGTTCTTTACCATAGATATTTGGATCTGTTGTGTTATAGTTATCAGGTGCACTATAAATTGCAATAACTCCATCTATTGCAGTATCTTTGTTTTGATCATAGTCACTTAATTTAAAATCAGGATGATTGTTTTGGTGATTATTTACTCCCTCAACAACTAATCTAGCACTATCGTTGTAATTTTTAAGTTCTTTGTATGATATATCAGAAGTTTTATATGTATCAAGCATGACAAATTCCATATCTAATTTACCAAAACTTGATTTGTAGAAATAACTTGAGAGGCTTTCCCAGTAACCAATTTCTTCTTTTGTTCCATTTAATGCTAAATCAAGATCATCAAGTGCACTACTTTCAAATGGATAATCAGGAAATTCAATAGGTAAAACTAATAATTTTGTTTTATCACCTAATGTTTTTGTTTCAACTGTAGCTTCAATACCACTTGACATTGTCATATCATACATTGAAAAAACTTCATCACCATATCTTCTAAATGAATCATCAAGAGGTTTAGATAAATCATCTTCACTAACATAAATTGGAACTTTTATTGAATAAGCATTTCCTGGTTCATCAGCTTTAATTACTAAATTTGTTTCACCACTTTTAAGGCCTGTTATTTTAAAATCAGTAATTGAAGCAATTTCAGGATTTTCAATTTCATAAAGCAAGCTTGTAAATGTTGCATTTTCTGGATATGAAATAGCTTCAAAA
>CAMESA010000164.1 GCA_945935945.1 uncultured Mollicutes bacterium
ATCAGATAGTTAATGGCGAGATAGGAGTTGCATATACATTAAATCAAAACTTTTTAAATGATGTTGAGGAAAATGATGAATATTGTAACATTCTGCTCCTTTGTAATTTATTTTTAAGCCTGGATGAAACTACTATTATCGAGCAAATTAGATATGAAAATTTCCTCTATGTTCTACCATCTAATGATTTAAATGATAATGAAATAATCATTAATAAGGAATTTGCTAACAAATTAATTTTTGCATTTAATTCATCTGACATAATTGGAAAAGACTTATATGTAACAAAAACTATCAGCAATTATTATTTAAATCAAAAAGAAGATTCAATAAAACTAAAAATAGTTGGAATTGGTAATAACACATTAGTAAATACAGCAACTAAAAACAAGATTAATTCTTTACATAGAAAAGAAATTGCTCGCATCATTCCTTTAAAAAATATAAATAAAGCAGCAATAAGCAAAATTATCAAGAATGATGTTATAACAATGGATTCAAACTCAAGTGCCTATGGTTTTGTTAATCAAGTAATAACTTTGTATCACAATATTTTTCTTTTAGTTAAATTTATATTACTTAGCATGATAACTATTTACCATGTTGTTTATTCTTTGAAATCGATCAAAGATAAACATTACCAAATCGGAGTATTTAAAAGTTTAGGCATAAATAATTCTACGATATCCTTTATTTTTGTTGGAAAAACTATAATTGTAGCTATAGCCACATTATTAATTGTTAGTCTTATAGCTTATCCATTTTTAACTTTAGCGAACCACCTATTAATCTCAAGTTACACCAGCGTTTTTGAATACTCATTTAAAAAGTTAAATGTTTTCTACTTTCATCCAATAATTTTTATTTATTATTATCTATTTAATTTATTACTTTTCTTTGCAATTAGTTTTATTCCAGTGTTTGTTTTAAGGAAAATCGAGCCAGCAAAAATAGTAAATGATGCTAACGATTAATTAAAAACTTAAAAATCTTTAAAACTTTAAATTAATAATGAAATCAGAATATGGTCTAAATAGTAAAAATAGTCTAAATATTTCATATTTCCATTACCAAATTGTTTAACTTGTAATATAATTTTTTCGTGATTGAAATAAGGGGATTAAAAAAGACATATATCAATAAAAATGGAACAAATTCTAGAGGAATTGAGGAATTATCTTTTAAATTACCTGAAAATGGATTTGTTTTTGTTCTTGGAAAAAGCGGTTCTGGAAAATCAACATTATTAAATCTTTTAGGAGATCTTGACAAACCTACTTCTGGCGATATTTTAGTAAATGGAAAATCTATATATCAATCATCAGCAAAAGAAAGAAGAGAATACAAAGCTTCATTTTGTGGATTTATTTTTCAAGATTACAGATTAATTAACGAATTAAGCGTCAAAGAAAATATACTACTAGCACTTGATATTATTGGTGATACAGAAAATAAAGAAGATAAATTAAAAGAAGTTCTTCATAAAGTTGATCTTGATGGTTATGAGAATAAAATGGCCAACGAACTTAGCGGAGGCCAAAAACAAAGAGTCGCAATTGCAAGAGCCTTAATTAAAAATCCAAAATTAATTCTTTGCGATGAACCAACAGGAAATCTTGATAAAAATACATCAACTCAAATCTTAAATTTGCTAAAAGAAATCTCAAACGATTGTTTGGTTTTTATGGTTAGTCATGACGAAGCATCAAGTATCGAATATGCAACAAGACGAATAATTTTAGAAGAGGGAAAAATCATAAAAGATCAAATAAGACCAAAAGGATATAAAAACCACTGCTTCATTGAAAACAACACAATTTTCTTGCCATTTAACAAAAAGTTAGAAGATGAAGAAAAAGCACTAATAAACGAAAAAATTAAAAATAAAGAAGATATTCAATTTAAACAAATTGATATTGGATTTAAGGATTTTGATAACTCAATTAGTGATGAAAATATCTCAAAAACCATGCAGAACTCCACTAAAATTGAAAAAACTATAAAAAATAAACTATTAAAAAGATACTTTAATAAGGGTTTAATTATGTCTTCTTTAAACTCTCTTTTGTTTGCGCTTCTTACTATTTTATTGATTCTTGTTCAAACTTTTTTGTATTTTGATTCATCAAAAATCATTCTTGACAACATCGATTTAGAAAGTCAAAAAAACATAGTTATATCAAAAATGCATAAAGTTGACGACGAAAATCAAATGACAATTTCTGAATTTAATCAACAAGATATTGATTACTTAGTCAATGATGAAAAATATTATCCTTGCATAAATTATTCTAATTCATTTTCGTCGACTAGTGATTTTACATTGATGTCAAACGGATATAATCGTGGTTCTAAATATATAGCAAATTACAATAAATTTTATAATAACGCTTTTTACTACACAGCCGTTGTTGATAAAGAATTTCTTGCTAAAACTTTTAACGATGGTAATAAGATTGAAGTTTTAGCTGGGCAATTATACGATCCAAAAAATCCAACAGGAATAATTGTTCCAGATTTTTTTATTGATTCAGTTAATGACGAAAAAGGAATCAACGTTCCTTACAAAGACTATATAGGTACTTTTTTTAGAGGAACTACCATAAAAAAATTCTATATAACTGCAATCATTAAAACAAATTATAAGAAAAAATTTGAGAATGTATTGAAAAATTATCAAAAATTGAAAGAAGGAAATTTTGATAAAGATGAATCGGAAAAATTTTTTAGTAGTTCTGAATATGAAGAATATTACAAAAATGTATATAGTGGCGAACTTTCAACAGTTTATACATTAAATAAAAACTTTCTTGAAGATTTAAAAAAAGATGAGAACAATTCTACTAATACGTCAGCACCTTTAGGCGGTTGTTATTTGTATTCTGAATTAGATAAATCTATTTCAAAAAAGATTGAACGCGATCACTTTGGTTATATTAACAAAAATTTATCAGATAATGAGATTATTATACCTAAAAGTACAGTTGATATATTTGGCCAAATATTTGGCACAACTCAACTTGAAGGTAAGG
>CAMESA010000165.1 GCA_945935945.1 uncultured Mollicutes bacterium
TATATTTTGCCTATGAAAATGATGATTATATCCTTAAAGATGTTTCATTTATTGTTAACCCAAAAGAAAGTGTAGCTTTTGTTGGAGCAACTGGTGCAGGAAAAACTACAATTTTAAGTCTTATTGTTAGAAACTATGAAATAAATAGTGGCGAAATTTTAATTGATGATATAAATATCAAACACATAAAAATAAAGTCTCTACGTAAGGCGATAGGCCAGATGTTGCAAGATGTTTTCCTTTTTAGCGGTACAATTAAAGAAAATATCACCCTTAATGATGAAAGTTTTTCTGATGAAGAGATTAAAAAAGTAGCAGATTATGTAAATGCTTCCTATTTTATTGAAAAGTTACCAAAAAAATATGAAGAAGTAGTAATTGAAAGAGGTGAAAACTTCTCAAGTGGTGAAAGACAACTACTTTCTTTTGCTCGCACTGTCCTTGCAAAACCTCAAATTTTGATACTTGATGAGGCAACAGCAAATATTGATACTGAAACTGAATCAATCATTCAACAGTCTCTTGAAAAAATAAAATCGATTGGAACAATGTTAATTGTTGCCCATCGACTTTCGACTATTCAACATTGCGATAAAATTTTTGTACTACAAGATGGAAAAATCATTGAAAGCGGTAGCCATCAAGATCTTTTGAAAAACAAAGGTTATTATTATAAATTATACGAGTTACAATTTAGCAACAACTAATATCTTAAACAGGAAATTATTGATTCAGCGACATCGTTAACATCTTCTTTAAATGAGTTTGAAATCCAGTTTTTGATGACAATAAAAATACCAGAAATAGCAAATAATTCACCATTTTTTTGACCTTTTCCAAGAGATAAAACAATTGGAAGTTTGCTTAATTTTTCCTGAATTATTGGTCATTTTGCAATTTTTTCGAAAAAATCAGGCATTAATGAGATTGAATTTAGTGAAATCATAAATTCTTTGTTTTCTTTAAAATAATTTAAAATGAATAATAATCTTTCTTTTGCGCTTGCTTTACTAAAAGGATTAAAAGAACTTAAAAAGTTTTCAGATAAAACTATTGCCTCTTCCTCAATTGTTTCTAGAAGTTTTTGAAGACTTGAATAATGTTTATAAAAAGTAGATCTATGGACTTTTGCTAATGAACATACCTCGCTAATATTAATTTCAGTAAAATTTTTTCTTTTTAACAAATCTAAAAGCGCCAATTTTAGTGATGCGTCAGTTTTATTATTTATTGCTTTAGACATAATTACCCCCAGTGACTCATGTCTCTACAAAGTTTAGAATATATTTATTCTACCAAATAAGTGAAAAAATACAAAATTTAGAATAAAATTAAGAGGGAGCCGAAAAAATGAGAGAGCTTGTTACATTTCAAAACGTATATAAAGAATATAAAGTTGGCGACAACATTATTAAGGCTAACAATGATTTAAATTTCACAATCAATGAAGGTGAATTTTGTATCATTGTTGGACCAAGTGGTAGTGGCAAAACCACTCTTTTAAACTTGCTAGGTGGTATGGACAATGTAACCAGAGGGAAAATTATTGTTGATGGCGAAGAAATTAGTAGTTATAAAGATAGAAAATTAACTGATTTTCGCAGGAATTCAATTGGTTTTGTCTTTCAATTTTATAATTTATTAGGAAATTTAACTGCTTTAGACAACGTTGAAATTGCCAGTGAACTTTCAAGCGATCCAATGGATGCGAAAGAAGCTTTAAAAGCAGTCGGCCTCGAACATCGAATGTATAATTTTCCAACGCAACTTAGTGGAGGTGAGCAACAAAGAGTTTCAATTGCTCGTGCGCTTGCAAAAAATCCTAAACTACTTCTTTGTGATGAACCAACTGGAGCTCTAGATTATGAAACAGGTAAAATGGTTCTTGGGGTTTTGTATAAATTGTGCAAAGAGAATAATAAAACAATTGTAGTAATTACCCATAATAGCGCGTTATGTCCAATGGCAGATCACGTTATGCATATAAAAAATGGAACAATAACTAGCGAAGAGTTTAATGAAAATCCAACTCCAATTAGTGAAATAGAGTGGTAATAATGAAAAAAACTTATTTTAAATATCTTTTTTCTTCTTTTAAGAATGATTTAACAAGAATTCTTGCAATTTTTCTCATTGTTTTTCTTGGTGTTGGTTTTGTTGTTGGTCTAAGAGGTTCATCCCCAGATTTAAAGCGAAGTGCTAATCAATACTATATCGATTCAAAATTTAATGATATGTACATTCTTTCTACCATTGGATTTTCAAAAACAGATGAAAAAACGTTTAAAGATACAATTGATGGTGCAAAATATGTACAAGCTGAATATTTAAATGATTCATATTTCACGCTTGATGGAAAAATTATTGAAGGAAGAGAAAATATTCGTCCAATGGATGATAATTCAATCAATAAATTATCGCTTTATGAAGGTAGATTCCCAGCAAGTAAAGACGAATGCGTCGCTTTAACTTTTTCATCAACGAGTAATATAATTAAAATTGGATCTTCTATATATATAAATAATGAAGAAAAGAAAGTTGTTGGATTTGTAAATGATCCTTTTTATCTTTGTTCAAACGGCGATGCGACAAATGTTGGTGATGGTAATTTAGATGTAGTTACATATTTTGATGAAAAATTTTTCCCTGATATGAATTATTCAGTTCTTAGAATTGTATATCATGACTCGTATCGTTTAAATTCTTTCAGTTCTGATTATTCAAAATATATTAATGAAAAAATAAATCTTGTTTCTCAAGGGAAACAACAAATGATTTCAAAAAGGCTAGAAGACATTAAAAGTACAATTCGAGAAGAGGCGACAAAAGCTGTAAAAGAAAGCATTATTCAATCTTTAGAGGACATTGGAGTTTCAACTGAGGAAATTGCAAATATAATTGATGGAATTTTAGCGAGCGAAGCTGTTCAAAATCAAATCAATGCTGAAGTTGATAATATTTTTAATGAGCAATTCGAAAATGTTGATGTTAAATGGTATG
>CAMESA010000166.1 GCA_945935945.1 uncultured Mollicutes bacterium
CAATGAATGCGCTAAAGCAATTATTCAAACAGGAATTAAAAAAGTTATTTATTTAAGTGATAAATACAAAGACCAAACTTCAACGATTGCTAGTAAAAAATTATTAGATTTAGCAGGAGTTAAGTACGAAAAATACGAAGGAAGAGTTATAGATATTAACGTTAATTAAATGGAAAAAGCAATTGAAGTAAAAAATTTAAGTTTTAGTTACGAAAAAGATGTTCCGGTGTTAAAGAACATCTCTTTTTCAGTTAACAAAGGCGAATACGTTACTCTAATTGGTCATAATGGAAGTGGAAAATCAACTTTAAGCAAACTCCTTTGCTATTTACTTGAAGCAAATTCTGGAACAATCACTGTTTTTGGAAAAGTTTTAAATGATGAAAACATCAAAGACATAAGAAAATCAATTGGAATTGTTTTTCAAAATCCAGATAATCAATTTATTGGTTCAACTGTTGAAAGCGATATTGCTTTTGGACTTGAAAATCGCAATTTTTCTCGTGAAGAAATGAGAGATTTGATAAATAAATATTCTTCTCTTGTTGGAATGAATGATTTTTTAAGAAGAGCACCAGATGAATTAAGTGGTGGTCAAAAGCAAAGAGTTGCTATTGCAGGAATCCTTGCTCTAGGTTTAAAAATCATTATTTTTGATGAAGCAACATCAATGCTTGATCCAGAAGGCGTTGAAGATATTAAAAAATTGATTTTTGCGATGAAAAAAGAAGACAAAGATTTAACTTTTATTTCGATAACTCACGATATTGAAGAGGCTTATTTATCAGATCGAGTAATTATTTTAAATAAAGGAGAAATTTTTAAGGAAGGCAACCCATTTGAAGTTTTTAAAGATGAAAATAGCATAAAAGAAATTGGTTTAGACATACCATTTGTTTTAAAAGTCGTTAATTCTTTAAAAGAAAAAGGTGTGATTATCAATGAGAATGTTAGAACTTTTGAGGAGTTAGCAAAAATAATATGTCAATAAAAGTTAATAACGTCTCATATTTATATAATAAGAAAGAAAATCTCGACAAAGCAGCATTAAAAGAGATTTCTTTAACAATCAATGATAAAGATTTTGTCACAATTGTTGGTAAAACTGGCAGTGGAAAATCAACTCTTGTCCAAACTTTTAATGCGCTAATTTTACCAACTTTTGGTTACAATGAAATTGAAGAGTTTTACATTACTGAAGATAAAAAACTCAAAAAAGAATTATTGAAAAATAAAGATAAAACTATAAGAAAAGAAAATAAAAGATATTCTAAATTAAAAAAGAAAGTTGGAATGGTTTTTCAATTTCCAGAATATCAACTTTTTAGCGAAACAGTCCTAAAAGATGTAATGTTTGGACCTAAAAATTTTGGTTTTAGTGAAGAAGAAGCAAAAGAAAGAGCAATTCAAGATGTTGGAATTCCTGAATCATATTTTGATAAATCTCCATTTGAGCTTTCGGGTGGAGAAAAAAGGAGAGTTGCAATTGCAGGAATTATTGCAAGCGAACCTGATATTTTAATTCTTGATGAACCAACAGCTGGGCTAGATCCAAAAGGCAAAAAGGAAATTTTAGAACTTATTGCAGCATATCATAAAACTGGAAAAACTGTCATTGTTGTAACCCATGATATGGATATTGTTTTGGAATATTCTGAAAAAGTTATTGTCTTAAACAATGGTAAACTCATTGATATTTTATCCCCTGATGAACTATTTAAAAAAGAGAATTTAGAAGAATTATCTTTAGAGATGCCAAACCTAATTAAATTTAAAAATCAACTGAAATATTGGGGTTTTGCAGGGTTTTTGGAAAATATTAACGATTTTGATAGCTTAATTGAGGCGATTGTGAAAGTAAAAGGAGAACAAAAATGAGATCGATTTTTGGTAAATTAACTCCTTATAATTCAATCATCCATCGCCTAGATCCACGCTTAAAATTCTTTGCTTTAATTGCGTTAATGGTTCTGTGCTTTTTGCCATATGGAAATTATGCAAATCGTTTTATAATTCTTGGAGTTTTAACTATTTTCATATTTGTCATTATGGCAATTGCAAAAATTTCATTTCTTGATTTCTTAAAGAGTATGAAAAGTTTGCTAGTGATGATGGTATTTTTAATGATTATTTTTGTCTTTTTAGGACAAAATGTTGATCCAAGCTCTCTACATCCTTTCATTGTTTTTCCAAATGGTTACACAATTTACTATGAAGGAATTTTTCAAACTTTACATGTTTTCATTCGCTTGTTGCTGATGATTTCATTAACAATGATTTTGACTTCAACTACTGAAACAATGGACATTACTTATGCTCTCGATTGGTATTTGACACCATTAAAAATATTCCATTTTCCTACTCAAATTGTCACAATGATTCTGTCTTTAGCACTCAGATTTATCCCAACTTTACTTGATGAATCAGAAAAAATTATGAAAGCTCAAAGAAGTAGAGGCGTAGATTTTAATCGAGGTTTTCTTGTTTCAAAAGTTAAAAGTATAACTACTTTAATTATTCCTCTTTTAGTTAGTTGTTTTTCAAGAAGTAGTGACTTATCTTTAGCAATGGAAGCTAGAGGCTATGACCCTTACGACAAGAGAACTTATTACAAAAAATTGAATTTTCATAAAATTGATTTATTTGCTCTTATCATTATTATAATAATGCTATTTATTTTCGTTTCTTTATCTGTAGTTACAAGCGTAGTTCCAGGTTGTAACGATTTGTTAAATTATCTTTTTGGTTTGGAGTCATTTTAATGAGATTAAAAATTGTTTTTTCATATGATGGTTCATCTTTTTTTGGATATGCAAAACAAGTTGATAAAAAAACAATTCAAGGTGAAATCGAAAGAGTTTTAAAAATCATTTTTCAAGAAGATATTACCCTCAACGCCTCAGGAAGAACTGATAGAGGTGCTCATGCGCTTTCTCAAGTTGCTCATTTTGATGTAAGAGATAGTGAAATTGATTT
>CAMESA010000167.1 GCA_945935945.1 uncultured Mollicutes bacterium
AACACCAGCTCTTGTGAGTTTATTATTTGAGTGATTTGTGAATAGAAAGTCAGTTTCTAACTTTTTATTATTGAGAGATAAAACATATTCCTGGACTTTTTCCATGAATTGTTCAGATAATGGCACATATCTTTGTTTATTACCTTTGCCAACAATCTTTATTGAATATGGTTTAGAAAATCTAAAATCAATTAATCTAACGTTAATTAGTTCCGATACTCTGATTGCTGATTCATACATTAATAAAATAATCATATAATCACGGTATCCATATTCACCGCTTTTATCAATAACACCAATCAACTTCATCATTTCTTCAACCGTTAAATAAGACATTTGTTTAGTTTTTGCCTTTTTAAAAGGAATATTTAATATCTTTATGTATTCGTCAATATAATCAGGATATTCGTATTGTAAATACTTAAAAAATGAATGGATAGCCGCTAAGCGCGAATTTCTAGTTGAAATTGAATTGTTTCGATTGTTTTCTAAATAGTTAAGGAAATCGACAATTCTGTCTTTTGTTAAGTCAATTATTTTTACTTTTTCAGCTTTTATTCCTACATCTTTTAAATAGTTTAGTAAAAGAATAAAACTATAACGATATGAATCAATTGTATTTGAGTTAAATCCTTTTTCTCTTGGAAGATATTCACTAAGAAACTTTCTTAAGTAATATGAAAAGTCATTATTCATTTTCACCAGCCCCCATAATCAATTGTTCGGTCTTCTTTGTCTTATCTAAGATATCAAAATAATTTTCACTTACAAGTTGAAGATACTTTTCTGTAGCGTGTATATTGCTGTGACCCATGTATTGTTTTAAAATCGGTAATACATTATTTAAGTCACATCCTCTTTTTTCGAAATTTTTTAATGAATTAACAGCGAAAGTATGACGCAAATCGTGTAATCGTGGTCCTTTTGTTGAACCAATATATGGGATATTTGCGTAATCAAGAGCTTTTCGATGAATTAAATATATAGATTGTTCTTTTACTTTTCTTCCATCTTTATGAGAAAAGAAAAAATCATTTTTCATTTTTAAATATAAGCACTTATCACAGTATTGTTTTATTACTGTTAAAAGACTATCAGAAATTGGTATTGTTCTAAACCTGGAATTCTTTGTTTCTTTTAAATGAATAATGCCGTTAATGATGTCAACATCTTCTACTTTTAGAGCTAATGTTTCACCAATTCTTGTTCCACAACCAATTAAGATTCTAAAGATAATAGGTATATATAAGGCAACCATAGGATCTTTATATGAAAAGAATGAATCTATATATTCAAAATATTTTTCTAACTCTATTTCACTAAAAATATAAGCTATGAAATTTGAGGATTTATAAGGAAGTCTTCTAGGTATATAAACACCATATCCTAGAGATGTAACGAAAGATAGAAAATCTATTAAGTAGTTATTTCTGGTATATCTGACATAATTACCTTCAAGATCATTTCTTTCCTTCAACCACAAAGAGTTCATTTCTTTTGTATACACCATTTCTTTAAAATTGTTGTTGAAATAGAAGTCGTCAATATAGTTAATGTAGCGATCAATCGATACAGCTTTAGTGCCACTAGCTATTTTTATATCGTGGTATTGTTTAAGTAAATCACAAATACCACTTCTTAACCTAAGAGTCATATTCGCCTCCACTTATATACGCGTTTGATTTTATTGGCAGCACGTCAAGAGCACAATGTTTTAAAGAATCATAATCAATAGAAGTGTAAATGGTTGTAACCTGAGTATCACTATGTCCTAAAGTTTCTGAAATAATAGGTAGAGGTTGACCTTGTTTTAACATTCTTGTCGCCAAAGAGTGTCTTAGGGCATGAGGACCAAGTTTTCTATTTTTTGTATCAATTTTTGATTTCTTAATAGAACTTTTAACCTTGTTATACAAAGTGGCACTTGTAATTTTTGAACATGCGCCGCTAGCTGATATAAAAACATGTTTTAAATCACATTGTCTACGTGAATTTTTAATGTAATCTAAAAGTGCATTCCCAACCTCAGGTAATAAAGGTAGAGTTATTTCTTTACTTGTTTTTGACATCGTCAGTTTGATTAAATTATTCTCCCAATCTATATTAGAAAATTCTAGATTTACAATATCACCAGCTCTAAGTCCTAAATAGACAGCTAGTGATATCATTGCGTAATCTCTTTTTCCAACTTTAGAGTTACGATCGATAGAATTTAAAATCATTGATATTTCTTCGTTTGTGTATGATGATGGTAATTCCTTAGGCCTTTGATACTTTGCGTAAGGAACGTCTCCTGATAAATCTTCTGATAGAAATTTATTTATGTATAAAAATTTTAATAGTTTCTTAATAATTGTGGAGCGATGATAGAATGCATGTGGATGAGTGTTATTTTTTGTGAATGATAAAAAGTAGTTTATTATGTCTTCTGATGTGATACTTGAGACATTGTTTGAATTTAAATACTCATTAAATTCTCTAACTACATATATGCGTTCCCTAAGTGTCGAATATTTAACTTTATTCCGCTCATCCTCAATAAAAAGATTAAATTGTTTTGAATGAACTCCACTTAACCCTACAGGTTTTGGAATCCATCTTGAGTTTATTTCTCCTGTTTCAATAAACCTTATAAATTTATAAACCGCTCGTCGTGCTTTAGTTTCGCAATAATCTTTTTTTCTACTTTGTGGATAAAGTGTAAAATAATTTTTACTAAAAATTTTTGCACTCTCTAAATTGGGCTCATAAAAATGATCATTAAGAAATTCAATGTAACGATCAATAACTATTCGATTGGCTTTAATTAGAAACCCACTAAAACCTATACTTTCCATTAAATTGAACATCTTTTCTTTTTCAATATGCAATTGTTCCATAAACTATTCCTCCTGACTTAATATTAAAAGAAATAGTAATCAAATATTTATGTAAAGTAATTAAAAGAAAAGCCTTTGATTTAAAGGACAATTTTA
>CAMESA010000168.1 GCA_945935945.1 uncultured Mollicutes bacterium
GGAACAGAATACGATCCAAAATTAAATAAAGAAATGTTGAACATTGCAGCAAAAAAATTAGCTCCTGTTAAACAAAAATATTTAGATAACAAAATTTTAAATCCAAAAGTTTTAACTTGTAATCCAAATATTCTTAAATATCAAGTTCCTGGTGGAATGCTTTCAAATTTAATTTCTCAACTTACGCAACAAAATGCATTAGATAAACTTGATGATGTTTTAAAAGAAGTTCCTAATGTTAGAAAAGATCTTGGTTATCCACCTTTAGTTACTCCATTATCTCAAATGGTTGGAACTCAAGCAGTCCTTAATGTTTTAAATGGTGAAAGATACAAGATGGTACCAAAAGAAATTAATGACTACTTGCATGGTAAATATGGACAAGCTCCAGCACCAGTTAATCAAGAAATTTTACACAAAATAATCGGAAACGATGAAATTATTACATGTAGACCAGCAGATCTCATCGCTCCTGAATTTAAAGATCTTAAAAAGCAATATAAAGGAATAGCAAAATCTGATGAAGATGTCTTAAGTATTGCATTATTTGGTGATGTTGCACTTAAATACATCAAAAAAAGAAATGATGATGCAATTCCGACAAAACTAAAATTAGAGGCTTAAGTATGATATTGATTCAAGATGGAAATTATCTTGAGAATCTATCTCGAGATAAAATTATAGAAGTTTTATTAATTTCTCTAATTTGCATCTTAATCGTCTTCTTAATTCTTACATTAATTATTGGAGTTTGTTCACTTTCAACAAAAGGTGTTGAAGTAGTAAATGCAAAAACTCATATTAATCCAAAAGAAGAAAATAAAATTCTTGAAGAAGATGAAGATGCAGTTGTCGCTTCTCTTGTTGCAACTATTGAATTTAATAAAGAAACAGGTAAAAATGCTCGTTTAAAATCTATTAAACGAATTGATGATTGAGGTGTGTTATGAAAATTTACAAAATTAAAGTTAATGGAAAATCTTATAAAGTTGAATTAGAAGCAATCGAAGAAGTTGCTTCAGAAACAATTAAAGAAGTCAAAAAAGAAGAAGTCAAAAAAGCAGTTTCAACTGGTGAAGGAACTGAAGTTCTTGCTCCAATTCAAGGAAATGTTGTCGATGTTAAAGTTAGCGTTGGTACTAAAGTTAAAAAAGGACAAGTACTTTTATTAATTGAAGCAATGAAACTTGAAAACGAAGTTTTATCTCCAGTTGATGGTGAGGTTAGTGAAATTTTAGTTTCAAAGGGCAAAACAGTTGCTAATAAAGAATTATTAATAAAGATTAAATAGTGAGGTTCTCGAAATTATGGATTTTCAACAATTTTTCGAAAACTTCCGGAATTCTACAGGAATTTCGCAATTTTTCGTAGAAGGTGGTTGGAAGAATCTCATTATGATTCTTGTAGCCTGTATCCTTCTTTTTCTAGCTATAAAAAAGCAATTTGAACCATATTTGTTGTTACCTATCGCTTTTGGTATGTTACTTGTCAACATTCCAGGTGTTAAAAATGAAATCTTCAAAGAAACTGTTGATAGTGAAGGGGTAACACATTATAGTGGTTTGATTGGTTACTTATATTATGGTGTTAAATGGGGTCTTTATCCTTGTTTAATCTTCCTTTGTATTGGCGCAACAACTGATTTCGGACCATTAATTGCTAATAAAAAGACAATGTTACTCGGTGCTGCAGCTCAAATTGGTATTTTTATCACATTTATTGGTGCTTTATTAATCGGCTTCAATGGTCTTGAAAGTGCTTCAATCGGAATTATTGGTGGTGCTGATGGCCCAACAGCAATTCTTGTTACAAGCCAACTTGCTCCTGAATTACTTGGTTCAATTTCAATAGCAGCTTATTCTTATATGGCTCTTGTTCCAGTTATTCAACCTCCAATTATGAAACTTTTAACAACTAAAAAAGAAAGATCGATTAAAATGGAGCAATTAAGGCCAGTTTCAAAAACAGAAAAAATCTTATTTCCAATCATCGTTAGTATAGTAACAATTTTACTTGTTCCATCATGTGCTCCTTTAATTGGGTGCTTAATGCTTGGAAATTTAATTAAAGAAAGCGGAGTTGTTCCAAAAATTACAGATGCATTAGCAAATTCTCTCATGTACATCATCACAATTTTACTTGGTGTTTGTGTTGGTGCAACTGCAACAGCTGAAAGATTCTTGGATTTAAAAACACTTGAAATCTTTGCTTTAGGAATTTGTGCTTTCGCAGTAGCAACTGCAAGTGGTGTTCTTGCTGGTAAAATTATGTGCAAAGCAACAAAAGGCAAAGTCAATCCACTCATTGGTGCTGCTGGAGTTAGTGCTGTTCCAATGGCTGCACGTGTTGTTCACAAAGTCGGAAGAGAAGAAGATCCATCCAATTTCTTATTGATGCACGCAATGGGACCAAATGTTGCTGGTGTTATTGGTAGTGCAGTTGCAGCTGGATTATTCTTGATGCTTGCAAATATTTTATAGTTTATGATCTCTTTTAATCTTATTGAATTTGATAAAATTGATTCAACTTCAACTTTTTTAAAAGAGAATTATGAAAAATTTGACAATTTTACCTTAGTTTTTGCAAAAGAACAAACTAATGGTCATGGTAGAATGAAAAGGAAATGGCATTCAAATTATGGAGATGCCATCCTTTTTTCTTTATTAATAAAAGATGAATATATTTTTAAAAGATTTAGCGATTTATCTTTAATTAGTGCTGTCACTGTTTATAAATTTTTATCAAGATACACTAAAAATTTATCAATTAAGTGGCCAAATGATGTATATTTAAACGGTAAAAAAATCTCAGGAATGCTTCTTGAAGGAATATCAATCGGAGAAAATAATATTATCATTGATGGAATTGGAATAAATATCAATCAAAATACTTTTGATGATGAAATTAAAAACAAAGCCACATCATTATTTATTGAAACTCATCAAAAATATGACATTGA
>CAMESA010000169.1 GCA_945935945.1 uncultured Mollicutes bacterium
CAACTAAAAATTATTTTTAATCTTAAGATAAATAAACTAATACAAATTTAAGAAAAACCTATTAGTTTTTTAGCGGACTTTTGATACAATAGTGAGGTATGAAAAAAAGACTGATAGGAAACTTAATTTATGGTCAATCTGGTGGCCCTACTAGTGTAATTAATTCAAGTGCTTATGGCTTATTCACAGAAGCAAAGAAGCATAAAGACAGAATAAATAAGATCTACGCAATGCATTATGGTATTGAAGGTTTACTCAAAGAAGATATCATTGATATTGATAATTATTCTGATAAAGAATTAAAAAATCTTCTCACTACTCCAGGCAGTGCATTTGGTAGCAATAGATACAAACTTGGAAACGATGTTGAAGATAAAGATAAATTCGATAAGATTATCGAAATCTTTAAAAAATATAACATACGTTTCTTCTTTTATAATGGCGGAAATGACTCAATGGAGACCATTAAAAAGATTTTAGATTATGCAAAAAAAGTAAATTATGATATGTGTGGAATCGGAATTCCTAAAACAATCGATAATGATTTACCTTATTTAGATCACACGCCAGGTTATGGCTCCGCTGCTAAATTCATTGCTAACGTTGTAAGTCAAATTTACTTTGACGACAACAGTTATATCAATGGTAGAGTCAATATAATTGAAATCATGGGAAGAAATGCAGGTTGGTTAACAGCTAGCAGTTCTTTAGCAACATTAAATGGTGCTATTATTGATATGATTTATGTACCTGAAACACCATTTAATATTGAAGAATTCTTAAAAAAAGTAGAAAAAATATATCAAAATAAGAAAAGATGTTTAGTTTGCGTAAGCGAAGGAATCAAAGATAAAGACGGTAATTTTATAAGTGCTTTTAGCAATGATTATGATGCTTTTGGACACAATCAACTTGGCGGAGTTGGTATGTTTTTATCATCACTTGTCACAAAAAGATTGAATTTAAGATCAAGATATATTGAACTTTCATTGCTTCAAAGAACAAATACATGTTTTCCAAGCGATGTTGATGTAAAAGAAGCTAGAAAAGTTGCTTCTTATGCTCTAAAAGTTGCTTTAAGAGGTTCAACAAATAAAATCGTAACAATAAAAAGAGTTAGTGATGAACCATACAAAATAAAATTAGGCTTATTAAATATCGCTTTAGTTGCAAATAAAGAAAAATATTTACCATTAACTTATCTAAATATTGAGCACGACAATATTCTTCCTTCTTTTATAAAATATGCGCTTCCATTAATTGGAAACGATTCAAAAAAAGAAGAAAACGGTTTATATAAATCATTTAAACTATAAAAATTCTTTTGTACTTAAAAAACATATTATAGTTTACTTAATAAACTAAAAATTAGATAATATTAACGGAGGTTATAATTATGAATTTTGATAAAACTTTTAAAGGTTTACCTAGAATTGTCCAATTACTTCTCCTCATCATCCCATTTGTCGGATGGTTAACAGAAATCCTTGTCAGATTAAGTAGTTTCTTAAGAGACAAAGATTCTGCAAAAATTGTTGGTTTACTTCTCTACATCTTACCAACAGGACAATTATTAGCAATTATCGATTTCGTCTTAGTTCTTCTCGGAAAAGATATGCTTCTTGCATAATCAAATTATTGCAATTAAAAATGGCTATTTGTATTTAATAAAGAAACAAATAGCCATTTTTTTAGTGATTAACAATATTTAATATCGAGGTTGCGATATTGAGTAACATAAATACCGATGACAAAGCGATTCCGATGTAACCTAATTTTGCATAAGGTCCATTTTTATCTCTTGTAACACAAATAATGCCAAGAATTAGTCCAACCACTCCACCTAAAGCACCAAAAATAATAGATAAAATACCCAAAGTTTTTGTTTCTTTGTCTCTTTTGCTAATATTTTGGCGGTTATTTTGTGAACTATTTCTGTAATTATTAGCGTTATTTACCTCTGTTATATTGCAAACTTCGCCACAACTTGGACAAAAAACATCATTGTCTTCAAGTTGTGTTCCACATCTACTACAAAATTTCACGTTAAATCTCCTTGCTTTTAATAATCAATGCTTATCATATAAATTTATATTAATGCTTTCAAAATCTTTTTTGGATTACTTGGAGGATTTGATTTATTCACTTCATCTGCAGAATTTCCAACGCTTTCATTGCCAAATCGAGATGTAAATCCACCTTCATAATTTAAATATTCTTCAAAATCATTGTAATGATTATAGGTATAAAAAACATGTCTTTCATTTGCGCTTATTACATCTTTTGAATTTTTATAAGAGTAATTAAAGACTAATCTAGCAGCCCCTCTTGTTATTTTTTCACCATTATTATAGATATCTTCATAACGATTATTTACATAATAATCACCTTTTGTACCAAAATCACACTCATAATAGTTATATTTCGTATCAATTCCAGCTAATAATGGCTCATAAGGATATTTTTCAGTGTCGCCGCTAAAAGTTGATACATTAACTCTAGCAAAAGTATCCCACTTCTTTAATTCTTCTTTGCTAATATTTTTTTCAAAGTACCAATTAACTGGTGTTTCTAAAAAAGCGAATAAATAGGCAGAAACATCATTTAAAGATTGGTATGCTGCATTATAATAAATTTTATATGGTTTATTATTTAATGAATTAACAGTATATGAGACATAATTCATGTCTTTATCAACTTCATATCGCATATATGCACTCATTAAATATGAAGATCCACTTTTTGGCTTGTTGACTGCATAATTTTCACTACTAATATGCGATTGTAAAGTGATATCGCCACTTAATAAGTAATTTTTTGTACGAAAATATGCATCTTCATAGTTTTTAGCACAAGAATAATTTGCATAAAATTCATCATGAGTAACATTTAAGTATGGATCTGATGAAGAAATAGTTGTGTCAACAACTGTTTTTT
>CAMESA010000170.1 GCA_945935945.1 uncultured Mollicutes bacterium
TCTGTTTTTGGCAATGTCAACTAATGAGTGCTAAAATTTATTAAATAAGAAAAAATCTCGCCCAAGTTAATGAGTGAGATCATTTGCGTTTTATTTAATTATATTTTTTATAATTATAATAAGATTCAAAGTTTTCAGTACTTATTTTTCCATACTGTTCTACCAATTTTGCAAAATCCGAAGTCAAAGAATCAAGAACATTTACTCCATTAATCAGCTTATTACATTTTATGTGTTCGCATAACATGTTGAACACATGAGGCACAATAGAGCCTAAAATGATGTTAAGTTCAAAATAATGCAACAACGGATATTTTGATATTCCAATGTTTCCGTGTGTATAAGAATGGCACATTTTATGAAGTTTCTTTAAGGCTGAAAAGTCAATTTGATAGTCATTCTTCTCTTCTAAGTATTTTATTATACCGTTTATAGAATATGGATTTCTATTAACTATAGTATGGTAATCTTCAATTGTATCTAACCAGCCATAATGAAGATAGTTGATTCGAGATTTTTCTCGTTGATTCAATCTATTTTTAAATTTTTCTTCAAACTCTTCAGGATATTGTTGACCGCAGCATGTCATTTTCCAATCGTAATTTACAAATTTAAAATGCTCATCAAACACTTCAGGATGTATCTCAATTAATAAAAGTTTGAAATATAGTTCAATTACTACTCTGCAAATTGGATAGGCATTATCCATAAAATTATCTTCTATTAAAGTTAATGAAGCCAAAGATTTATTAAATATATTGACGTAAAACCAACTCAATGGTTCATTGTTACTTTTTTCATCTAAAAATCCAAGTGCATCGACACATAACGCAAATAATTTATATGGTACAGGGTAGAAAAGAAAATCATCTCCCTTTACAATTTGTTTTTTTCTAAATAAATCTGATGCAAAATTGCGCAGCTTAATATGTTCCATTACTTGTTCAGTTAATTGTTTTTTGTAATCATCACTTTTTTCATTTGAAGTTCTGGTAGAATCATCCAGAAAAATAGAATTAGAACGATGAAGTCCAACTATTGTTCTACAAATTTCATATTCTAAGCCACCCACATCTCCAGATATCATCTTGTCATTATTGATTGATAAATCATAATACTTAGTTACATCAGTTCCCATTGTATCAATAACACGATGTAGCATATCTATTAAAAAATTTTGCTTAATTTTTTTATCAAATAATCTTCTTAAAGATTGTTCATTTTCTTTTTGAATTTGTTTTCTTTGTTTTAAGGTAAAATCCAATGCTAGAGGATCGAAAGCTTGATTATTCATAGTCATCCTCATCTACTCCCATAATAAAGCAAAGAAAATCATATGCCGCATCTCTTTTAGATTCTTTTTGATTGCTGCCATACCCATAAAACTCTCTTTGATATCCATTAACTTTTAATGTACAAGACCAGTTAGTTCTACCTTCGCCACCATAATCTTGATCAAATTCATAATTAGGTTTACCAATTAATCCTTTTTGATAAAGTTCGTTAATTTGACGTGTTGATTCTTCATATATTGGTTTACCAACAGCATCCTCATATTTATTTCTAATATAATTATTGTCTTTTAAATATCTATATGCCTTATAAGCTGCAGCATATCTAGCTTTTGCATGACTTTCACCTTCACTAGATTCTTGAAGATAAAAACCATCATTTCCTCTAATAGTAATACAGCAATTAAAGCATCCATTATAATTTTGTCGATACTCATAATTTGGAAGGCCGTATCCTTCTCCTTGACTCCATTCTTGAATCCAACCAATATAGTTAAAGTCATAGTCTTCATCAAATTCATCATTATCAAAGAACGCATCCAAATCAAGCATTGTATTTACAACATCGGTTATTGTATCCATATTGTAATTCGAATCTAATGCTACTGCACCGATAATTGCTTCAAATAGATCCTCTTTTACTGATTTTTCATTCTGAACTTCTTTAAAAATATCTCCTTTACCCATAATCAATTGTGTGTGAAAACCAAGTCTATCCATGCAACCAGATAAAGCTTTCTTTTCAACTAACATTCTTTTAATATCAGTAAATTTACCTTCACCAATTTTTGTTTGGAAATATTGTGGATTAGTTAATTTAAACTCATCCCATTCCTTATCCTCAGTAATTTTACCAAAGCGGTTCATCATCAATCTAATAACAGCAAAATCTAAAGCTTTATCGCCTATAAATTCTAGTACTTCATTATTTTGACCGCCATTTTCTTGAGAGTAGCTTCTTCTTACAAAAGCTTGTTGCAATAGGTCCTTATTTCTAAAAGAATATCCTATTGTGTTTTCGATTTGTTTAATATCAATTGCCATAAAAAATCCTCCTGTATGATATTATTTTCCAGGAAGAAATAAAAATGACCTAGCAAGATAAATGCCACTTCTGGCATTCTTCTTAGGTCAATAAGTCAAATATTAATTATAAATTAATCTTATCTTCTTCTCAGGACTTTCATCACATCGAAGTAGGTAACATCATTTTATAACAAGAATTTAGCTGATGACCTTTATCTTCCTGCATTTTTATTTTACAAAATAAATTTATAATGCACAATATAAAATATAGAAATGTATACGAATTCTAGTAAGCGTCAAAATAACCTTGGTTCGAACAAATTCAAAAATAGAATCGAATTTAGCTTACTTTATAGTTCGATTTTCCATGGCAAAAGATTTTCTAATTTTTTCTCCGTAGGATTAGAGCCAATCTTTTCAATAAGTGTTTTAAAATATAGCTTTGCATCTATTCCATTAGCTATTGCTGTTTGAAGGATAGAAAAATTATTACAGAAGGTTCTGCGCCATTTGATGTATTTGAGAACAAGAAGTTTTCCTAGCCATAAATAAAAGCTGGTCAACTTTATACGTTTCCAGCTTTAGCAATCTCATCGTAATAGGAA
>CAMESA010000171.1 GCA_945935945.1 uncultured Mollicutes bacterium
TGACATTACAGGCGATTCAATCATACTATTTGATGGAAAATCAGGCGAAAGAATTGCAGATGGATCAATAGAAATTAATTAATTATGAATGAAACGGTGAGTAAAGAAAATAGTACTTTTGGAAAATTAACCAAAGCGAGTCTAGCTCGCCGTTTTCTTTCTGGTTTAATTGATGTAGTATTTCTTTCATTAACAACATTTATATTATTAATAGGATCATATTTTTTGATTTTTCCTAGTTTAAATTACTTTTCAAATATTGAAACAATGTCTTCAATTTATGAAGAAAGCCATCTATATATTAAAAAGGATAATAATTCATTCATTTCATTAAAAGAAGCATTTAATCCAAATGTTAATTTAAAAGAATATTATGATGATAATATTATTTATTTTTACAAAAATGATGAGCGAGCAATTTATGAAAATAAGCTAGAAAAATATCAAAATGCAAAAATTGCAAGTGGATTATTTATTGAAGAAAATGGTGAGATAATTGAAAAAAGTGACATAAATAGTGAGGCTTTGCAGGCTTTTTACGAAAAACACTATGATGAAGCGCTTGAAATTTTTGCTTCAAATGAAACACTTTCACATTTAACAAGCACCAATTATTGGATAATGATGGGGACACTTTTAATATCATTATTTATTTCATCTTTCTTCTTTTATTTAATAATGCCTATACTTTTAAAAAACAAAGGAACGCTTGCTCAATTAATGTTTAAAATTGGGTGTTGTGATGTTTTAAGTGATGGAATGCCAACTAAAATGAAGTTATTTATTCGTTACATTTCTTTTTTCTTAGCTTCATTTGTTATTCCTCTTGTTATTTATAAATTTTTGCCCTATTTATCAGTGTTAATTGTATCACTTGAATTAATTTTAATTTGTGTCACTAAAGATCGAATTGGAATTCATGATGCTGTTAGTAAAACTTACTTAATTGATTTAAGAAACGAAGTACTTATAAATAAAAATAAAAATATTGATGATTCATATTCAGATGATAGAATTCAAAAACTTTTAGGAAATTAAATATGGAAATGTATTTTAGATCTGTAAAAAATATTCGCGATCTTGGTGGAATAATGACTAAAGATGGACATAGAATTAAAGAAAAAATGTTAATTCGTAGTTCGGCTCTTGATGCTTTGTCACCTTATGAATTTGATATTTTAAAAAATGAATATAACTTAAATCTTGTTATAGATTTTAGAACTACAAAATCTTTTGTTAATAAACCAGATTTAGTCGGAAATATAAGAAGAGAACACTTGATTACTTATAAATTTTTAGAAACTCAACAATTTACTCATGACATTGGTTGTGAATGCGATGATTTTTTCTTAAAAGTTTATAGAGGAATCACATTAAGTGAAGAATCAAAAGAAGCTTATGCAAAATTTTTAAGATTAGTTTTAGAAAACGAAAAAGGTTCAGTTTTGTTTCATTGTACAAGCGGAAAGGATAGAACTGGGATAGCAAGTCTTTTATTACTTCATATTTTAGGCGTTGATAAAGAAACAATTATTAAAGAACATATGAAAACTTTTAATTCAATGTATCCATATTTTAAAAAGGATCTTGATGAATTAAAGGAAGTTACACCATTTAACGTTGATTTTTTATATTGTCTGTATCTTCCTAAAGTTATTTACATCAATTATTGGTATCAACTTGTTGAAGAAAATTATGGTGGAGTTGATAACTATATCAAAAACGTTTTAAAATTTAGCGAAAATGATATAATGACGCTTAGAAAAAGGTATTTAGAATAGTGAAAAATTGTATTATTAAATTAAAAGAGTGTTATGGCAGGCTTTCTAAATCAGAAAAAATAGTTGCTGATTATATTTTAAAGAACAAATTAACAGCTTCAGATTTGACCATCTCTGAACTTAGCAAAAAAACAAATGTTTCTTGTTCAACTATTAATCGTCTTGCATTAAATTTAGGATATGATGGTTATAAAGAATTCATTAAATCTTTATATTTAAATGCTCACAATGATGAAAAAGAATTAAATAAACATATTTACGACGTTGATATTGATGATGATTTTAATCTTTCAATTAAAGAAGTTGCTAGTTTAGTTTGCTCTTTAAACATTGAAGCTATTACAAATACCTACAAAATGCTTGATATGAAGACGCTAAATAAAGTCATTAAATTAATTGATAAAGCTCAAAGAGTTGTAATTTTTGCTCTTAGTGGATCAATAGTTGTTGCAAAAGACATGCTTTTTAAACTTGAAAGACTTGGAATTGCGTGCCAAGTTAGCGATAATTACCACTCTTTATTAGCAAACGCTTCTACTTTAAAGAAAAATGAACTTGCAGTTTTTATTTCTTATAGTGGAAACACAAAAGAAGTTATTGAAGCTGCAAAGCTTGCAAAAGAAACTGAAGCTACAGTTGTAGGAATAACAATGGTTGGAAACAATCAACTTTCAAAACTTGTTGATTACTCCATTCAACATAGCTCAGTTGATAGAGGAATTAAAACTTTTTCAACTCGTTCACGTGTCGTACAAGAAAATATTGTCGATATGATTTTTATTGGACTCGTCACAAAAAGAAAAGAACAATTAAACAAATATTATTCACTTTTCATGAGTCGATGATAATATCTAATTGTTAAAAATTTCTCAAAAACCCTGCAGAACTCAACTATTTTTGTAGAAAACTAATTATTATATTAATAATTATGTTGTAAATTTTTTACTGTAATAGAGCTTATATGTTGAATTTAAAGCAAAAAAAACTAAAATAGTTATGAAGAAACTTATTATATAAAAATTACATAAAGTGATTCTTTTACTACAAATGGAGATCTATATGTTGGAAAAATTTAGCGTAATTTCAAGTAATGAAAACTATATTTTTAATTTTCTTTATA
>CAMESA010000172.1 GCA_945935945.1 uncultured Mollicutes bacterium
GTTTCGATCAAGTAAGCAAAGACGACATCAAAAAATACATCGATCGATTTTATAGTAATAAGATTTTGGTTCGATTTTGTTCAGTTGAAAACAAGGAATTTTATATTAGCAAAATCATCACTAAACAAATTGAATCGGCATTGTCTTTATTAAATAATATTTTGTATTACGAAGCCCTATTTCAATGTGTTGGAGCATTGACAATATTAATAGAATTTTTAAACGATAAAAAAAGCCATCAAATCGATGATGTTATAGATATTGTTTATAAATACGCTTTGATAATGTTAAAAGATATTAATAAATCTTGATTAAGAACAATTTTTAGGTTTTATCGGTTATTTATTCTCAATTAATTACATGTATTTTTTTAACTTTTTTATTATATTTTTTAACTATAAGATATAGTTTCTTGATTTTTTAAAAACTCACAAATTATAATGAGTGAAAAAATAAATAAAGGTGGCTTTTATGATTTTTAATAATAATCCAGAAAAAAGAGCTGAAAAATTACAACAAAAAGCTTTAGAAAATCAACGTAATCATATTTATAAAGAGATGGTTGCTAAAGAAAAACTACATAAAAAAGAGAAAAAAATTGCTCCAAAAGATTCTTACATCTCTTTACAACACATCAATAAAATTTACGATAATAAAGTTCAAGCTGTTTTTGATTTTAATTTAGAAATCAAACAACATGAATTTATCGTTTTTGTTGGACCATCTGGTTGTGGAAAATCAACAACATTAAGAATGATTGCTGGCCTTGAGGGAATTACAGCTGGCGATCTTTATATTGATGGAGTTTATGCAAACGATCTTGAACCAAAGAATAGAGATATTGCAATGGTTTTTCAATCATATGCACTTTATCCACATATGACAGTTTTTGGTAATATGGCTTTTGGATTAAAAATTAGAAAAACTCCAACTCAACAATTTGATAAAAACGGAGAGCCACTAAAAGCAATTAACAAAGGTTTAATTAGGGATTTAAAGCAAGAAGAGAAAAAACTTGTTTCATATTTAAATGAATGTAAAGAAAAGAATTTTGGACAAGAAAAAATAAATTCAATTGAAAAAGACATCGAAGAATGTAGAGAAAAAATTGAATATTTATCAAAAACTCCTGTTGATGTATATAAAAATAAACATGTTCCAAAAGAAACTATCAAACAAAGAGTCTTAGAAGCAAGTGAAATTCTACAAATTAATGAATATTTAGACAGAAAACCAAAAGCTTTGTCTGGTGGGCAATGTCAACGTGTTGCTTTAGGTAGAGCAATTGTTAGAAATGCTAAAGTATTTTTAATGGACGAGCCATTATCTAACCTTGATGCTAAATTAAGAGTTCAAATGAGAAGTGAAATCATTCAACTTCACAATAAATTAAAAGCAACAACAATTTATGTCACTCATGATCAAACTGAAGCTATGACAATGGCTAGTCGAATTGTTGTTATGAAAAAAGGTTATATTCAACAAATTGGAACACCATCTGAAATTTATAATCATCCAGCAAATGTTTTCGTTGCAACATTTATTGGTTCTCCAGCCATGAATTTAATCGAAGGTGTGATGAAAAATAATGAAATAACTTTCAAAGATGGCACAAAAATCACGGTTCCAGATGATTTTGTTGTTGAAAGAGAGAAATTTTTCAAAGCAGAAAAAGAAAATTGCATCAAAGAAAGAGAAGAATTATTAACAAGTTTTTATGAAAGAAATAAGATTCTTGAAGCAATTAGCAATTTAGAAAAAGAATCAAAAAATGAAAAAACTGATGCTCAAATTGCAAAATTAAAAGAAGATTTAGATATAGTATTAAAAGGAAACAAACGTTTAGTCTATCTTGACGAAGCAATAAATGAATATAATGAATGTGAAAAAACAGGCGAATACCCACTCTTATTTGGAATTCGTCCAGAAGATATTTATGAAGTATCACATATTGATGATTCATCTTGCTTATCACAAGTGTTTGAACAAAAAGTAGTAGTGGCTGAACTTTTAGGACATGAATATTTCATTCACACAAATTTCTGCGATGAAAAAATAGTGGCAAAATTAAGTGCAAAGCATGTTATTAATGTTGATGAAACGGTGAAACTTGTTTTTGATTTAAACAGATCACATCTTTTTGACAAAGTTTCAACTAAGTTAATTAAGTAATGAAGAATCAAAATAGAATCGTATCAAAAAATTTTAACTGTGAGACAGCCTCAACAAATAAAAGAATCTATGCTTCAATTTTAGATTCTTTATTTTTAATTATTGTTTCTTTCTTTTTGATAATTTCTGGAAATGAAATTTTTAAAACTACTGATTTTTACAAGCAAAATTACAGTGTTTTAGAGGAAAATCGAAAAAAATGTTATCAAATTGAAGAAGAAGCACACATTTATTCTTTTTCAGATAACGAAAATAAAGAATATAATTCACCTGATGATATGAATGAGGTATTTGCTAGATATGCATACTCTCAAATTTTGTTAAGTTATGATAAAAACCCTGAAATTTTTAATAAATACGATATAAAAGTTGAAAATTTAGAAGGTTACGAGCAAACAAGAGCCAGCTTTGAAAATGACCAATTGGCGTATTTTTATATATATTATTGCCCAAAATATAATGATTATAATGGGAAAGTTAACGATATTGTAAATTTTGGAAACATCGAACCAAAAGATTATTTCATTAAAACAATAAAAGATTATTCTCTTGGTGATATTTTTCTTTATGACTCATCTGATGAATATCCATATTTAAAAGGTGAAATTGCTTCTAATATTTTCCGTTATTTATTTAATGAAGAAAATTTAGAAAATGGCCTAAGGTCGTACAATTATTTAATCCAAACTTTTAAAACGATTTGGGAAAAACAATCAAATG
>CAMESA010000173.1 GCA_945935945.1 uncultured Mollicutes bacterium
GATACGTGCTGCTAAATTATTGGAGATTCCTGGAATTGTTAATAATAATTCATAATTAGGTAAATCTTTTGCTAAATCAATTATATTTTGAAGATATAATTCTTGCTCTTCTACTTTATTTTTTATATGTTTAATCACTTCACTAAAAAGCACACAATCAACGGAATCCTTGCTACATCCAGATTGACATTCATTACAGTATTTAATGATGTTTATAGCCTCTTTAAGGCAGTAATTATAATGATGACATGTCTTTGATTCAAGATACTTTGCAAGAGATTCTGGATGCTTATTTTTAATTTCATCAGGATGATGATATTTAGAAAATAAGATCATTGGTATTTCAGAATAAGCATTAACATATAGATCAAATTTTGGAAAAATAATATCAAGTAAAAGCTTAAATTGAACCTTACATTTCTTTAATTGTTCCGTTAAATAATGATAATATCTGTTCATTTCACGCAAATTATCATAGATTTCATCACTTTTCTTGTGAAGTGGGAAATCTTTTTCAAAGTATGCTCTTGCAATTGTCTTACAATCTCTTTTATCATTTTTCGTAGATCTGATATTGCTTTTTCTTATCTTTGCACTTGCTAATGGAGAAATCATAATATAATCAATATTATTATCCTCTAGATACTGTTGTAAGCTTCGATGGTAGACTCCAGTAGATTCAAATACTACCACAGGTTTTTCATTAGTTATTCCTTCTAGTTCTTTTAGCTTAGATGATATTTCTTGAAATCCAATTTTATTATGCTCAATGCATTTTGCATTTCCACATTTCTTATCAATGCTGATCCATCCTTGATAATGTGATTTGGATTTTGAAACATCAACCGCCACACATGGTCTTTTCATACCTTCATTCCTTTCTAAACGACTTACTGCTTCACTTCTTATTTTGTCTTCTTCTTAGTTTCCTGATTGATGCGTGATATTAAATAAATAATTCACAATTAGATATAAACAAGTTTTGAATAAAAATAGAAGTTTGGACATTTTGTTTGACGAGATACTTATTTGTTCTCAAAAAAGGCTTCGTCCTTTATTTCTAAAGCTAATTACTACTTATGCCTAAGTAATAAAAAAGCTAAGAGGCCGTTTATAATCTCTTAGCTAGTATTTAATATAGGTGTATCAATGGTTCTTATAAAACAGTCTAGCTGTAAAGATTTTTGCGAGGTCGATTTCGCCTCAATGGTTAACCATTAATACATATGCATTGTAACATATTTGTTATATAAAATAAAAAACTAAGAAGTATTATGTTGCCTCTTAGTTTTATCATAGGAAAATGCCTAATCTTAAACAAAGCTTAAGATATAATATTTCAGTTGAAGGAGAAGTCTGTGAAAAATTATATTTTGAACATTTATCTAGGTTGATAAATGAATGTGACAAAGCAACTTATAAAGTTAGTTTTGACATTAAAAAGAAAAATCCTAGTTCATTTTATAAATCTAGAGTTAATACTTATGCAAGAAAGAAAAAAGGAAAAGCAAAAGAGTGCATTACATATTTTCATGTTCAAGATATTGAATGCTACGAAACGCATAATGATAAATTCGTTGCTTTGATAAATGAAATTAAAAAATTAGAGGAAGAGACTGGGGTTTATTATCAACTAGGGTATACAAATTATACTTTTGATCTTTGGATTATCATTCATAAGAGGGACATGTTTCATTGCATACCAAATCGACATAAATATTATAAAGATATTAACAAAGCTTTTAAGACTTCTTATAACCATATGGATGAATATAAAAAAGAAGAAGAGTTTAGAAAAATTCTTAACTCAATCACTCTTGATGATGTAATAAATGCTGTTGCTAGAGGTGAAAAAATTAGAAAAAACCACGAAGATAATAACGACCATAAAGAAATTGTAAATGGATTTATTTATTATCGAAATAATCCTGACATGACTTTACATTCGATTGTAAAGCAAATATTAGTTGATGTTGGTATTTTGAAAAAATAACCCAAAACTTTCGATGCGTATAATGTTTAAAGTAAATAAACAATTACATTAGTTTTCATTTTAAAAAATACTCTTTGAATTGATAAAAATTTATTAGTCTTAACTCATGTTACTTTTTGAATATTTACAAAAATAGTGGAGTTATGCAGGGTTTTTGAGATATTTTTGAAATTTTAGCTAGTAAAAATCAAAAATTTCAACGTGATTATATGAATAATAAAATTTGTAGAGAAAAATTAAGCTATTATTGGAAATACATTTATAGTTCTTTTAAAAATTGTTCAATATTCTTATGCTGTTACTATTAAAGGAAAATCTTATCGTCTGAAACATTTATACGCGGATGCTGACCTTTCTGAGTAATTGAGTATTATTAAATGAAGAAAATGTCCGCACCCCCTTTCCTATAATTCCATTATGATATTTAGAGATGACTGGTTAATATGTTTAAAGTTCAATGTTCCCATATTTCTTTTCTTTGGTTAATGCCATTATTATTGAGAAACATGATCTTTAATCCTTTATTATCTTAAGGAAATATCCAAAACTTTGGAAATGTGGAAAAATCCTTATGATTAAAGCGAGTAATTTCTATAAGGAAAATTCCATATTTTACGTTTTGTGTCCATTTCCTTGATCATTTTCCTTGTTTTTAATATGCAAGTAGCAAGGAAAGGAATTAGTTATAAGTAGAGAAGCAATTAGACAAGTTGCAATGAACGGCGTATTTTCTGAATACTCTTATCTGGAGTTTGAAGGTACTGAATTTGTAAACTTAAGCCAGATACAAAAAATGCGATCATTGGAACAAGTTTAACCACCGTATAATTTATTGAATTTGAAAGTGCCAGAAAAGCGGAACGTGTATTAGTCATAATTCAATAATGAAAAGCTGTAG
>CAMESA010000174.1 GCA_945935945.1 uncultured Mollicutes bacterium
CCTTTCTAAGAGGTGAACGCTATGCTTAGACTTTATCAAGTTGAGGCTGTTAATGAAATTCAAAATGAATGGAATAATGGTAACAAAAAACTTAGAAGTTCTAATAACAAACTGCTAATTGATGTACTGATATGTGTACATTCTAAATTATTGTGTGATATATTTTTTCTATAACCTTATCATGTTGTTGTGGAGGAAATAGTATGGCACATTCAGATACCAGAATTCACCAGATTGAATTGCTTTTAACTTTGGATTATTTATTGAACTACACGGATGAATTTAATCCTGCTACTCAAATTGATATTTGTGAACACGCAAGAAAGTATGGATTAAAGTTCGATAAAAACGCTAAGACAGGAAACCAGGTCAGAAGACAAAGAATTAGCGAATGTTTAAAATTCTTAAGACAAATTACCGATGAATTTACCGATGATGTTCCTTTTGTATTAGAGACAACAGATTCAGGCAAATATTACATTGAGCAAAGACATGGATTAAACGAAAGTCAAGTCGCAAAGATTTTGGCTGCTATTAGTAACGATAAATATACAAAAGATGAAGACGTTAACTTCTTAATTGATAGAATTTTGAGTGCGTTTTCTACAAGCGAAGAAAATAGAAGAATTATTGATATCGAATATAAAAGATTGCTTAGAGGCGGAAAGAAATACGACAAAGAAACAATTAGAAAGATTAATCTTATTGAAAGAGCTTATCGTGAAGGTAAGATGATTAAAATTAGATTTAGTGTCACAGATCCTGACAATAAGAAAGTGGTGGATTATTTCTTCTGGTATAGAGTCTATTTAATCAAAGAATTCCACAATAAGCCTTATGCCTTTATGTTCCCAATTGGACAGATTAATGATGATGAGAAGATTGGCAGATTACAGTTCTTTAATGGTTTCTTATACGAACCTATTGAAAAGATAGATATTGCTAATGATTTGGATAGAAATGTTTTATGTGATGATTTAGATGAACATAGAGATTTTGAGCAATTGTTCCGCAAAACATGTCCTAATCAAGCAAGAAAATATGGAACCATTGATAATATGCTTGAACAGAATATCTTACCTAATGGCGGCAAAGCTTGTATTGTTTCCTTCTATTTCAATTTAGGGCTTAAAGATATTCTTAGAAGGTCTTTTGAAGAATTCTTCTCAGAAAGCTTCAGATATAAAGAAACAAATACGATTGCTGGTATTGAAAACCAAGTTAAAGACTTCGTGGATGGCATGGATAATTGTGAAATTGTTACTGAAGAACCTCAAAAGAATGAATATCCAAAATACGGTTTAGCCAATATCTCGGTTGATAATAATTCGTTTAAGTCATGGCTATTATCTGATCCTCATGGTGACGGCAGTGTCTGCATTGCTGACATGGTGCATATTATCAAACCTCTTTCTTTAAACGAAGACTTAGTTAATTATTTCTCAGAAAAATTATTAAAGCGAGTTGATTATTTGACAGGTGGTTCAAAGCATAGATTGATGAATGCGATTAAGCAGGTTGAAACAAGACTTGAAAATGATTCTTAAGTGTCATAGCAAAACTTGTAGAAACGTATGATAAGAAGCAAAATCTACACTTGTTTGGTCCCACTTATGAAACCGGCAGAACTGTTAGTGGTGGCTTGAAAAGAATAAAGACAGAGTTAGTGATTATTATGATCTCGGGCAATTTCTTAAGATCTTTTTCGACAAAACATTCCCCTTAAATGAGCACAATGTTAAAGGCTAAATCTATGCAAGTAATGAAATTGATAATATTATTTCATATCCAAATAGAGTTATTGTTATAAACGAATATCAATTTATAGATGAGAATTCTAAAAAGTATATCTCACTTCTTGAGGAAGTCTATGTTGTTGATAGTAGAGAAAAAGGATACAGAAAATTAGATAACATTTGATTTGTTTGTGTTATTGAAGACAAAGAATAAGCAAACAGAAATGTACCGCTAAAAGGACATAAAGCAGTTTCACAAGATTCTGCTTTTTCTTTTATGTAAATATAATTACGAAAGGAGTGAGTTTATGAATAAAACAAGCAAAAATGAAATTGCTGAGTCAATAGCAGATCTTTCTATTTCTACTGCTAAGTCCATATATGGCGATAAACCAAATCAATGCATAGTTAACAGGATTAAAGAAGAAGCTGAAGCACTTGTTGAGATGGGTATAGATGATTTTGATTTATTAGTGATCGGAGCAGAATTATCAAAGCAAGCCATGGCAGGAAACATCTATATTCCACGAACGTCTTCATCTAATTCACTTGTTTACTATTTACTAGGACTTTCAAATGTCAATCCTTTACCAAGACATACATATTGTCCTAAATGTCATATGTTTTATTGGGGAAACAAAGAAAGTGATGTGTGTCCTGACTGTGGAGAAAAGTTATTTGAAGATGGCTATGATTTGCCATTTGCCTTACTAAAAGACGATATAAAGAGAATTGGCTTCAAGATTGATTATTCATGCAGTATTAGAAAAACATATTCATGTCGTGACTATGAATTAAGGCTTTTACTTAATCCATTAGCTCAACTAGTGTCGAAGCTAGGATTAGAACAAGAAGAAATCAGTATCCGTAGCTTTGATCAAGAAGAAATCATTAAATGTCTAGATAAAAACTATTATTCAAGGCGTTACTTGAAAGAAAAACTTCTTAATCATCAGGCGTTTATTGGACTTCCAACTTTAGGTTCTGGAATGCTTCAAGACTATTTGAAAGAGTACAAAGTAAATAACTTTGTTGAGCTTGTGGATCTAATTTGTATGATGCATGGTACAAAGGTTTATGATTCATGTGAAGAAAACCTTGTCGATATTAATAAGCCAAACATTAAGGATTG
>CAMESA010000175.1 GCA_945935945.1 uncultured Mollicutes bacterium
GATATCCCTGAAATGAGATTAAGATATGTAAATGGCGAAGTTAGAAGATATGATTTAATTAATCCTGGCTATACTGTTAAAACAAATGATGGATCTTTCAATAATTGTGGGCACGAATTTACAAGAAATTATCAAGAATTTTACTCTAGAGCTCATGAACAAATAGAAATTCATAAAGAAAAAGTTCTAACTAGAGAAAATTATAACGATAATGTTTTATATAATGAATTTTATGCAACATGTGTTCCAATTATTGATTTTGAAGCTATGACTCACCCTTTACCTCTTGGTGATAAAAACTCTTTATGTGTTCCAAGGGCTTGCTGGGGAAAATATGTATTTATTGACGGTAAATATATGATGAATCTAAATATTACGGTTTCACATATGCTAGTAGATGGGTTTCCACTAGCCGAAACGTTTAATTTATTGCAAAAGTATTGTGATGAATTCAAAGAATTAATAAAAAAATGAGGATGTTTTATAAATATTTATTTATAAGTGCATTCTCTTTTTTAAAAGTGTACAATATTAAAGTTATATTTTAAGGGAAAAAAGTTTTAGAAATGAAAAAAGTATTTGAATTTGAATTTTATGGAAAAAAGCTTGTTATTGAAACAGGCGAAATAGCAAAACAAGCCGATGGTGCTGTTTTAGTAAGATTTGATGATACTGTTGTTTTGTCAACAGTATGCTGTAGTGATGAACCAAAAGAAGGAGATTTCTTTCCTTTAACAGTTGGTTATGAAGAAAAACAATACGCAATTGGAAGAATTCCAGGCGGATTTTTAAGAAGAGAAGGTAGACCAGGAGAACATGCAACTTTAACTGCTAGACTTATTGATAGACCTATTAGACCAATGTTTCCAGATGGATTTAGAAATGAAGTCCAAATCGTAAATACAGTTATGAGTGTTGATTTAGATGCAACACCTGAAATGACTGCAATGTTTGGTTCTTCATTGTGTTTGGGAGTTTCTGATATTCCATTTGATGGTCCAATTGCTGGTGTTTATGTTGGTAGAGTTAACGGTGAATTTGTAATTAACCCTACAGTTGAACAAAGAGAAAATAGTGATTTAAACTTAGCAGTTGCTGGTACAAAAGAAGCTATCAACATGGTTGAAGCTGGCGCAAACGAATTAAGCGAAGAAGTAATGCTTGATGCTATCATGTTTGGACATGAAGCAATTAAAAAACTTTGCCAATTCCAAGAAGAAGTTATTAAAGAAATTGGAAAAGAAAAGAGAGTTGTTTCTTTATATGCACCAGACCCAGAAATTAAAAAAGATATCTATGACCGCATTTACGATAGAATGGTTAAGTCAATTTCTATTTTTGACAAACTTGAAAGACAAAATGCTATCGATGCATTAAAGAAAGAAATCATTGATGATTATGATCAAAGACAATACAAGAATGAAAAAGACCACAATCTTTCAATGTTAATGGTTGAAGATATCTTAGAAAACATGGTCGCTGACGAAGTCAGAAGATTAATTACTGTTGAAAAAATTAGACCAGATGGAAGAAAAATCGATGAAATTCGTCCTTTAGATGCTCAAATTGATTTATTACCACGTGTTCATGGTAGTGCAATGTTTACTCGTGGACAAACACAAGTTATTTCAACATGTACTTTAGGAATTAAAAATGATGAACAAATTTTAGAGAGTTTATCACCTGAAGATTCAAAGAGATGGATGCATCATTATAATTTCCCACCTTTCTCAGTTGGCGAAATTGGTAGAATGGGCACACCTGGTAGAAGAGAAATCGGACATGGAGCTTTAGGTGAAAGAGCATTAAGTTATGTTTTACCATCATATGAAGAATTCCCATACACAATCAGATGTGTTGCTGAAGTTTGTGAATCAAATGGTTCTTCATCACAAGCAAGTATTTGTGCATCTTGTATGTCATTAATGGCTGCTGGTGTCCCAATTAGAAGAATGGTCAGTGGAATTGCAATGGGTTTAATTACAAGCGGACCTTTAGATGGTAATCATCCTTATACAATTTTAACTGATATTCAAGGTTTAGAAGATCACTTTGGAGATATGGATTTCAAAGTTGCAGGTACTGAAGTCGGTGTTACTGCTCTTCAAATGGATATTAAGATCAAAGGTGTTACAAGAGAAATTCTCCATGATGCATTAAAGCAAGCTAACGTTGCACGTGCTCAAATTCGTGAAGTAATGTCAAAAGCAATTGCTGAACCAAGAAAAGAACTTTCAAAATACGCACCTAAATTTGAATCTTTCCAAATTGATAAAGATAAAATTAAAGATGTTATTGGATCTGGCGGAAAAGTTATCAACGATATCATTGAAAAATGCAATGATGTTAAGATTGATATCGATGATAATGGCTTAGTTACAATTTACCATACAGATAAAGAATCAATCGAAAAAGCAAAAGGAATGATTGAAAACATCGTAAGAGTAGTTGAAATCGGTGAAGTTTTCGAAGGCGAAGTCACAAGAATTGAAGATTATGGATGCTTTATTAAATTGTTTGGTGACAAAGAAGGATTATGCCATGTTTCAAGACTTACAAATTCATATTGTAAAGATCCAAGATCATATGTAAAAGTTGGCGATGTCTTAAAAGTTGTTGTTACTGATATCGATGATCATGGAAAAATAAAAGTTTCGCATAAAGAATATGACACTACAACCTCTCAAGGTGATAACAATCATCCACAAAACGGAAGAGATTCACGCAAAGAATATTCAAAAAAACCATACAATTCAAAACCAGCATCCGATAAAAAACAACAAACAAAAGATGCTAAAAAAGATGCTGTTAGCCATGAAGAAGAATTAAAAAATGATGGTTTTAAAGAATTCAAAAAAGAAGAAGTA
>CAMESA010000176.1 GCA_945935945.1 uncultured Mollicutes bacterium
ATTTTAAAGTTTCCTTTTGTGATTGTTCCTGTTTTATCTAAAACAATATTTTTAATATGGGCAAATTTTTCTAAATAAGTTGTACCTTTTATTAAAATATTGTTTTTACTTGCAGTTCCTAAGCTAACAAAATAAGCCATTGGAATACTTAGAACAATTGAACATGGGCAAGAAATAACTAAAAGTGAAGCTGCACTTTTAATATAATGCATCCGAATATTAGAATCATTCATTCCTAAAAATAGTGGAGGAATAATACCAACAATAAATGCTGCAATAATGACGAGAGGTGTGTAAATTTTTGCAAATCTAGAAATAAAACGTTCAGATTTTGTTTTGCTTTCTTGTGAATTTTCAACAATATCAAGAATTCTAGACATTGTTGAATTTGAGAATTCTTTTGTTGCTTTTATTATTAATGGACTAGTTTTATTAATTGAACCACTTAAAATTTCATCGTTTTCTTTCACTTTTAAAGGAACGCTTTCACCTGTTAATGAACTTGTGTCAATAAATGAATTTCCACTTATGACAACACCATCAAGAGCAACATTTTCACCTGGTCTAACAATAAAAAGATCGCCAATATTTGCTTCAAATGGAGCAATAGTTTCTTCTTTTCCATCTTTTAAAATTGTTACTTTATCTGGTCTTAAATCAAGTAAATCTTTAATGGAATTTCTACTTTTATTAAGTGCATATTCTTCAAATTTTTCACCAATTTGGAAGAAAACAACAACAGCTAAGGCTTCAACGAATTCACCAATTGCAAATGCTGCAATTGTTGCAATTAAACTTAAAGTTACTTCGTTAAAAAAGTTCTTATTTTTTATATTTTTATAGCTTTCAACGAAGAGGTCATATGACATTAAAACATATAAAATTAAACAAAAAGGGAGAATTATTGCAAAATTTATTGAAATTTCACCAATTTTTACATCTTTATAAAGAATTTCTACAACAAGCAAAATTATTGTTAAAATTGTTGAAATAATGATTCTAAAATAATCAAATTTTTTGTTCATAGTAAATTATCCTATTCTGGTGATTTTTACACCATCTTCAAATTTATCACAAACTTTTTTAACTTCATCTAAAGTATTATTATCTGAAAAATCAATTGTCATTTTTTGCATAATAAAATTGATTGAGCAATTATTTACACCGCTGACTTTTTTAATTTTGTCCTCTAATTTTAATGCACATGCAGCGCAGTCTAAATTTTGAATTTTGTAAATGTGTTTCATATTATTTTCCTTCCTTTAAGTGATCAATTGCCATTTCAATAATCGATGAAACGTGTTCGTCATCGAGTTCATAAATTACGTTTTTACCCTTTTTTGAATATTTAACAACTTTATTCAATTTAAGGATTTTGAGCTGGTGTGAAGCAGCGCTTTTTGTGATATTGATGACTTTGCACAAATCATTAACACACATTGGATTATTTTCAAGCGCATAAAGAATGCTAAGTCTTGTCGAATCTCCAAATAGTTTGAAAAAGTCACTTACTTCATAGATTTATGTTTCAGTTAATATGTTTCTAATTTCTTTTGCCATAATTAATCCTCACTAGTATTATAGTTGAACAATTGTTCAACTGTCAATAGTTTGCAATTTGTATTTTTCAATATTAAAATGAATATATGCAAAAGAAAGAAAGAGATTTTTATATTTTTAAGAAGAAGTGCTTATTAATTCTTTTATATCTTTATTATATAAATAATGTCGATTACAAAAATATTGTTATTAGAAGTTTTGGTTTTCATTTTGATCCAACTTGTAACTTTAAAGCCATCGTTCATTCTAAAAAAATGCACGTGCATAAATATGTAGTTCATATTTTTAATTCAATTAGAGGTGTTAATTTAGAAGAACTTGATGTAATGGGCAATGTAAATTTTATAAAAGTTAACGATATTAAAAATATTGATCCATTTACTCCTGAATCTAGTTTGAATGTTTATTTTGATGAAACAAATTTTATTGCAATTGGATATATTGAAGGAAAATTCTTCACTTATCAGTTAATTCAAGATAAAAAGAACTATTTTAAAGATGAAATACTATATTATTTAAATAATGATCCATCAAATCTCAATAAAAATGAAAGCGCAAAAAACTTTTTACTCTTTTTGCTTAGATTTTTTACTTACAAATTAAATACCGATTTAGTAATGGGTGCCGGAATAAACCTTGATTATGGAGCAAAAGATTGGAAACATTTAATTGAAGCTTTAAATATGGAATTTTATAAAAATGACGTTCAATCAATTGCAGAAATTCAACATTTTGTCGGAAATGAGTTGTTTGTTAATGGAAAAGTATTTAAAACAAGTGGTTTTGACACTTATAAATCTTTAAATAAAGAACTTTATCTTTTTGATGAAGCAAAAAGTTTTAATGATTTAAATTCAACACTCTACAAATGTGTAGATTATCTTGAAAAACATCCTTACACAAACGTAATTACATATAATTATGATACAAATTTAGAATATTTACTTAAAAAAAGAGGCATTAAATATACTAGTGTTTATGATGAAAATAGCTTTGTAAATAAAGAAGCGTTAACGACTATTTTTCATGTTCATGGTTTATTGCCATATGATAAATATAAAGAATCAAAATATATTAATTCTTTAATTTTCAACGAATCTGAATATTTTTATCTTTACAATAATCCATATTCTTGGAATATTTCAAAGCAAATGCATGATTTTACTTTCAACACTTGCCTTTTCATTGGTGTTTCTTTGACTGATCCAAATATGAAAAGGCTCCTTGAAGCCAGCGCAAATCCTTTAAAATTCAATTTTATATTTATGAAAAAAGAAGAAGGCTTT
>CAMESA010000177.1 GCA_945935945.1 uncultured Mollicutes bacterium
TATTCGTGGCGCATCTCTTCTTTTTGATTTTGGAAATATTTTTATTGATTTAATTCTTTCACTTTTATTTTTCTATTTAATTAATGACAAATCGATTACAAAAAAATTACTTTCCTTAGTGGCAATTGCTTATTTTGTGGTTTCGCTTCTACTTCAAAATGGCACAATATATATCTCTTCAAATTTAAAAAATATCTTTTCTGGTTTTATGCCTCAATATTCATTCATGACACCTATTATCCTTATTATATATATAGGAATTTTTAAAACTATAAAGCATTTTAAATTCGATAATTTTAGTGAAAACGAGATTTCTTCTTTTGATTCAAATGCTTTTCTTCTTGAGATAAGAAAATATTCTTTTATAGTATCAATAATTATTTTTTCATTACTTTCATATATTTTCACGTATGTCGATGTTGATTTAAATATGAATTTTTCACTAGGTACATATTTTTTCTTAGCTACTCCTCTTATTTATTTATATAACGGAAGAGAAGGAAAGAAATCTCCACTTATAAAAACTGCATATTATTTGTTTTATCCTTTGCACATTTCTTTAATTTATTTAATCGTTTTTTTAATAAATTTGTAGAATTTGTTATAAAAATTTATATTTTTAGCGTTATATTAAAAAAATTTTCCATATAAATTATGCTTCTCAAAAATTTTTGAAATCATTACATCACAATTTAAAAGTGATTTGTTAAAATGCATATTATTTGTTTTATGTTAAACTTATTTGTATTATCTAATTAGAAATTAAATTAATATATCAATATGGAGGTAAATATATGTTAATACACTTAGAATCAATGGAACAATTTAATGAAACAATTAAATCTGGAGTTACTCTAGTCGATTTTTACGCAACATGGTGTGGTCCATGCAAGATGCTTGCTCCAGAACTTGAAAAATTAGCTGAATTGAGACCAGATGTCACAGTTATTAAAGTCGATGTTGATGAATTTGGCATGTTAGCAAGTGAGTACAATGTCAGAGCTGTTCCAACTCTTGTTTTATTTAAAGATGGCTACAGTTTAACTTCTGCAACTGGATTTAGACCTGAAAAACAACTTGAAAAATTTGTTGATACAGCATTCTAATTATTAAAAATTTAAACATTAAAAAAGCAGCAATGCTGCTTTTTTCTTTTATTCAATTAAATTTCGTCACCAGTTGGATCAACAATTGAGTAGCCAACATTTGTTAAGTGGTCTGCTACACGCTCAAGTTCGGTGATAAGTTCGGAATAAAACGATGTTAGTTCAGGTGTACATTCATCATTTGTGATACGTGTATAATGATTTTTTGCAAGTTCTTTAGTTAATCTATCAGTTTCTTCCTCTAAGAAATGAAGTCTTTCAAGTTCACTTTGGTCATGTTTTGTAAAAATATCAATCGAAATATCAAACATTTCAATGATTATTTTATTCACTTGATCGAGTTCATTTTTAGCTTTTGTAGAAAATTTTAAGTCCTCTTCAGCCATGTTTTTACTAACTTCAAGAAAATTATAAGCATGGTCACCAATTCTTTCGATGTCATTAATAACATGGAAATATGAACCAACCTTTTTACTATCTCTATCACTAACGTTATTTGATAATTGAATCAAAAAGTCTGTAATTGCTTTATTTAAATAATCGATTTGATCTTCAAGAAGAATAATTTCATTGTCTTTTTCTGTGTTTTGATTAACAATTCGATCATAACCATTAATATAGTTAATTTTTGATAGTTCAAACATATGAATAATTTCTTTTTTAGTTTGCATAACAGCAATATTTGGAGATTTTAAAAGATGAATATCGATATATTTGATAACTTTTTTTGCATTTTCTTCTTTTTTATCTTTGATAAATCTCTCAGCTAGTTTAATTGAAGGTTTTAAAAATGGAATAAGAAGTGGCATGAAAATAAGATTGTAAATTACAAGGAAAATCGCTGCGGCAAATTCAAAACTTCCAAACAATCCATACAATAGATTGCCTACACTAATATTATTTAAGCCTAAAATTGCTAAAACAATAACAACAATAATTGATGTAATAAATCTTAGAACAAAGCAAATCCATGCTGCTCTTTTTCCATTGATGTCGCCACCAATAGAAGCAAGTAAAGTTGTTGCAACTGTTCCTAAAGTAGCACCGATGATAAGATAAATACCACTATCGACAGGTAGTGCTCCTCCACTTATCATAATAATTACGATACCAGTAACAGCACTACTAGATTGAACAAGTGCAGTTACGATAATACCAATAAAATATAATAAAAAGGGATTATTTAATGATGAAAAAAGTGTAGAACAAAAACCATTGATATCAGGATTTTGGAATGAGGATTTCATGACCTCGAGACCAAAAAACAAAAGTCCTAAACCAGTTAAGATTAAACCAATATTCTGAATTTTTTCATTATTAACAAAAGATAAAACAATACCAATAAATGCAAAAAGTAAAAGATACATTGAAATTGAAAAAGATGAAAATGAGACCATAACACCTGTAATAGTTGTTCCAATGTATGCACCAAGAATGATTGATAATCCTTGATAAAGTGTCATCGCACCAGCATTAATAAAACCTAAAACAATGCAACTTGTTGCATCGCTGCTTTGAATTGCGGTTGTAACAATTGCTCCAATTCCAAGCCCAGCAAATGGATTATTTTGTGTTTTTTTAAATAAATTTTTTAAACCTCGACCGGAAACTTTCTTTAATCCGTTCGACATTATTCTCATGCTGACAATAAAAATAGAGATACCAACACGAAGATAAATAATTGCTTTAATTAAATCTTTGTCCATCTTTATTAGTTTACATTGATTAAATAGTTAAGTA
>CAMESA010000178.1 GCA_945935945.1 uncultured Mollicutes bacterium
ATCTTTAACGACAACTTCTCCATCTTTAATAAGTTCATAAGCGTCATTGACCTCGTAGCCTTTTGTCTCATAATCTTGAATTTCTTTATCGCTTAATTCTTCATATTTTGCACTTTCAGCTAGTGCTTTTTCATGGAATTCATCTCCGTTATAGATGTTTTTTGCAAATTCATAGATTTTTTTAGCTGAAATCATTGAAATTTTAAAAGTATCAACAATTGCTAAAAGAGCTTTATCGAGATTCAAATTACCTTTTTTATCAATTGCACTTAAAATTGCAGCTTTGATTTTGTCACTTTGTTTTAAAACTTCTGCGATTCTTGCATCTGTTTTTGCATTTTCAGCATAGACTTTCATCTCTTCTTTTACGTTTTGAAGACCAAAAGTAATGTTTTTATAAACAGTCATATGTGGCCATAAAGCATAATTTTGGAAAAGGAAGCCAACATGTCTTTTACTAGCTGGTATATTTACACCAGTTTCACTATCGAAGACAGTTTCGCCATTAATTGTAATTTTTCCACTTGTTGGTGTTTCTAGTCCAGCAATCATTCTAAGTGTAGTGGTTTTACCACAACCAGATGGACCTAAAAGTGTAATAAATGATCTATCATCAATTTTTAAATTTAAATTATCAACGGCATAAAAATCGCCATATCTTTTTGTAACATTAGTTAAAATAATTTCTGGCATAATATTAACCTCCAATGCCTTTGTCTAAGCTTGCTCCTGTTACCTTATTAATTAGATAATTGAAAATTAAAATAACAACAACAAGAATTAAGTTTGCTCCATTTTCTAATGCTGGAAGTCCAGTTTCTGATAGTTGGAACATTAATGTTGTAAGAATTAATCCACTTGGTGCAATGAAAACGAATAGTGACAATTCTCTCATACATGAGATAAATGGTAATAAATATCCACTTAAGAATGATGATTTTTGAATTGGGAAAACTATTCTAATCATACGTTTCCACCAAGGAATATTTTGAATCATTGCAGCTTCTTCGATTTCATTTGATAATTGAAGCATTGCATTTAAACTGCTTCTTGATGCAAATGGAATATATTTTAAAACACCAACGATGATACAAACTAGGAATGGAAGCGCATATAGCCATTTAATATTAGTTGAAAGTGAAAAGAAAACAGCACTTAATGAGATTGATGGTAAAAGGTAAGGCAAAAATGCTAAACCATTAACAAATTGTGCGCCTTTTGATTTTCTCTTTTTACTAACAGCATAACCTATTAATAAACCTGCAGTTCCAGCGATTAATGAACAACAAATACTTAAAGCAACACTTCTTCCTAAAGCTTCCCAAATTTGTGGAGTATAAAAGATGCCTTTATAACCATTACGTAGTTCAACCTTGCTTGTCCACCATCTGGTTGTTAATCCGCTTGAATAATCACCGCTATTTGGTAAAAGTGATTCAAGAAGGAACGAAACCATTGGACCAATGCAGAAAAATAAAACAATAACTGAAAGAACTCCACTTGTAATCCATTTTCCAACTTTTCCTAAGTTAACTTTAGAAACTTGGCCACTCTTTCCGCTAACTGTTGTATATTGTTTTCTGCTTCCAGTTGAAAGTGTATTCATTAATAAAATAAGAACGCCAATGATAATTAATACAAGAGAAATGACATTTCCTTGACCAACCTTTGTTCCATTTCCTTGAATCATCGATTGCATTTTTGTTGCTAAAACTTCAAATCCAATTGGCTTTCCTAACGTAACTGCTACTGGGTAAGAACTCATAGCACTAGAAAATACAAGCAAAATTGTACTTAAAAGAGCTGGTTTTAAGATTGGAATTGTAACTTTCGTAAAGATTTTCCATCTTGGAATATTTAAAATTGTTGCAGCTTCTTCAAGATTTGCATCCATATTACGTAAAATTCCACCAATTAAAATGTAAGCAAATGGTGCGTAATGTAAACCTAGAACAAGTGCAATTGGGAACATCCCATAAACCATCCATTCTGGTGAAGCTAAACCAGTTATAGCTTGGAATTCACCAACATAACCTGGGCTACAAGATGTTGAAATAAACATATTTTTCCAAAATAACGCAAGAGTCCATTGAGGCATAATATATGGAAAAATAAATACAGTTGAAATAAATTTTTTAAATCTGAGATTTGTTCTAGTTATTAAATAAGCAACTGTACCACCAAAAACGATAGCAAAGATACAAGCTAGAACACTAACCGCCAAAGAATTAATTAAAGGAAGATAAAAATCTTTCCAACTAGTTTTTGACCCAAAAACACTATAATAGTGATAAAAAGTCATATCACCGTATTTTGCGTTTGGAACATTTTCCATTAAATGAACAGTTAATGTATCAATAAGAACCGTAACTAATGGAGCTAATTGTAGGACTAAAAGAAGTACTCCAAAAAATATTAAGATAGTATTTGCAGGTACTCCGAAAAAAGTTAATCCTTTATTACAGGTTTTTTTGGCAGATTGTTTTAAAGACTGAATATTTAAGTCCATTACTTTCTCCTAAAAATAGTTTCTTTTAAGAAATAGAGGCAAGTATCCTTGCCTCTATTATGATTATTAATTCGAATTAATGATATAAATCAATAAATTCTTTTACTTCAGCATAGTTAGCAGCGATGTAAGCAGGATCTTCAATAACTACATTTCCACCATTTTCTGCTTCCCACCAACTTGATTTTGGATCGTTTAATGCTGGGAAAACATTTTCTTTTGAATCGTCTTGTTTCCAAACTGTTTCTTTTTTGCCGTCTTTTTCTTCTTCGACGAATCCACCATGACCATATTTAGTTCTATCAATGTTGATTGAAGGCATTGTT
>CAMESA010000179.1 GCA_945935945.1 uncultured Mollicutes bacterium
TATTAATAAATAGAAGAGATAAATTTAAGTTGTAACCAATTTCGTATCTTGAATTCATTAATAAAATAATATCATCTTCTAATTTTTTAAGACTTGAAAGTCTAGTAATAATATTAACATATTTAGTCAAAATAGTTTCTTTATTAATTCTAAATTTTAATGCTTCTTTAAAGAAAACAATCAATAAGTCAATAAAATTTCTCGCTGATATCTTGTCTTTTACTGTTTTTAAAACTTGATTAAGGACAACATTTAAAAATTCTTCCTTATTATATATATAGGATAATAGTGAAATTGCGACATTTTTTGATTCTAAATATGTTTCTTCACTTGCGTGCTCTGCAATGAAAGTTGAATCGTTGTAAAAGAAGCTCAAAAGTTGAGCATCATCTTCATTAACCCCATCATTTATTGCATCATTTATTAATTCTTTTTGATTAATTAATGAAAAATGAATGATTTCTGTTCTACTTTTTATAGTTGGAAGAACCCTAAATTCACTTTCGGTTGTGATAATTGCATATGTTTCATCTTTTGGTTCTTCTAAAAATTTTAGTAATGCGTTGATTGAATCTAATCCTAGATTGTTAATTTCATTAATAATATAAACTTTTCTAGGATTAGCAGTAAGTGTGGTTTGAGAAAAATGATATTCAAGTTCTCTAATATCATCAATTTTTATTTGCTTTTCTTTTGTGTCTAGTACAACAAAATTAGGATAAATATTTTTGAAGACATTTTTTAAAATCGGATCATCTTCTTTAGCAAAATCACCATTATTATTTAAAATGCAAGAAGCAAAATACATTGCTAATTCTTTTAGAGGCGTTCCAGTTTCGCCAACAAATAGATAAGCATGAAAAAGAGAATTTTTAGATAGTGAATTCTTAAAAATTTTATATGGAATTTCTTGATATTTTTCTAAATATTTCTCGTAATTCATTAATTTTCTAATTTTGATTTGATGATTTTGTAGGCGTTTTCAATTACTTCGTTTAGTGATTTTGTAGCGTCAATGACTTGAATTCTATCTTTATACATTGAATTTACTTTTAAAAAGCCATTGTAAACCTCTTGGTGGAAGTTTGCATTTTCATTATCTAAACGATCTGCAACTCTTTTTTTGTCTTTTGAGACTCTTTTTAGACCTTCTTCTGGTGAAATATTAAAGAATAATGTCAAATCTGGATATGTATTTTCTGTTGCAAAAAGATTTACATTTAAAATATTTTCGATTCCAAGTTTTCTTCCTTCACCTTGATATGCAAGTGAAGAGTCTAAAAATCTATCGCAAAGAACAATTTTTCCTTCTTTTATTGCAGGCCAAATTTTTTCAACTAAATGTTGTCTTCTGCTTGCAGCATATAATAATGCTTCTGTTCTAGCATCAAGTGCTGTATTTGAGTTGTCTAAAATTACATCTCTTATTTTTTCAGCAATAGGAGTTCCGCCAGGTTCACGAGTTAAAATTACAGAATAACCGTCATTGATTAATCTTTCATAAACTGCTTTAATAACTGTTGATTTTCCGCTTCCATCTGGGCCTTCAAAAGTAATAAACATTTTTTCTCCTCCTATTTTTTAATAATTGTACGATTCTTTAGGGCTTTTTCGATTGTTAGACTGTCTAAATAATCAAAAGAAGCACCAATTGGCATACCGTATCCGATTCTTGAAACATTTACGTCTTCGTTTTCAAGTAATTTTGCAATATATAATGCAGTAATTTCGCCCTCACTTGAGCCGTTTGTTGCAATAATTAATTCTTTTATGCCTTCAGGTTTTATCCTATCAAGTAATTTTGCAATATTTAAATCTTCAGGCCCAATGTTTTTGCTAGGATTGATTAATCCGTTCAAAACATGATAAACACAATTAAATTCACCAATTTTTTCAAAGCTAAAAACATCTTTTGGGTTTGCAACAACAATGCAAGTTGAATGATTTCTTGAAGTATCTTTGCAAATATTACATTGATCTTCTTCGGTTAATGAACCACAAATTGGGCATTGATGAATTTTCGTTTTTGCATTTTCAATATTTTTTACAAGGCGATTTATATCTTCTTCCGACATATCTAAAAGAGCGTATGCCATACGCTCTGCACTTTTAAATCCGATACTTGGAAAAAGTGTTAATGAATCTACAAGTTGATCAATACTTTGTAGATTTTTCATTAAAATGGCATTCCCCCTTTAGCCATTGATTGATATTTTGCTTGAATTTTATCTTCTTCTTCGTTGATTATTGCTTTTGCGCCATCATATGCCATTTTAATCATATCAGCTAACATTTCTGGATCTTCAATTACATCTTTGTCTAAGAATTCGACAGAAACCATTTCCATTGAACCCTTTAATGTTACTTTTACTGCACCGTTTGCTGTGTAAGAAAATTCTTTTGCTCCTAATGCATCGAGATCTTTTTGATATTGTCTTTGCATTTTATTCATAGCTTGAATCATTTGTTGCATGTTCATAATTTTGTTCTCCTTTAAAATAATTTTTTATCTTCAACTTCGGTCTTTTTTGGAAGTTTGTTAACTTCATCTAAATTTCTATATTTTGTGAGTAAAGTAGTGGAATCCTCTCGATTTAATGCATAGATACAAACCTCTCTGCCAAGAAGATTTTTAACAATTTTTTGTAAAGCTTTTTGATTTGCTTTAATATTTAATTTTCTTGCTGGTGCTTTTAAGTCACAAAGTAAAATTAAATTTGTATTTGTGAGTAAATATGGTTTTGATTGCATTAATAAGGCAGCATAACTACCTAAGTTTTCATCAACAAGTAGCGAATTTAATTGATCCCATCTATATGAGAGTATC
>CAMESA010000180.1 GCA_945935945.1 uncultured Mollicutes bacterium
CGTTTAAATAAAAGTATGTTTAAATTATCTGATTTTAATTTTTATACGCCTATTACAGAAAAGCAATTTATAGTAAAAAATACAATGACAGAAAATACAGTGAAAATCAACTCAGAAATCTCTGCGTTGAATAATATAGCTGATATAAATGATGTGATGTTTTTACATATGTTGAATTTGGGCTTCATAGTATTAAAGAATGATTGAAGATAACAAAATTATAAATGTCAACTTAAAAATGTACAGTTTTGATCATTTAAGAATGTACAATATTGACCACATCAATACCTGTTGTAGTAGACGGTAAAGATGTGGTCTTTTATCTAATAAGACGTCGAAAGTAATCTTTCTTCTATTTTTTGTAACCTTTTTAAAACCTGTTTATATGGCTTTCCTAGACTTTGTCCATCAACTATTTGATATGGACCGATATAATATTGTATTTCCTCTAGATAAACAGAATATAATTCACAATATGGTCTTGATGCATTTATTGGTTCGCACATCATAACACATTTTTTGTTTTCCATATTGATGTCGAATAGATAATAATAAGTGAATGTATCTTCGCTGAATAGAATTGCTTTAATATTATCTTTATTACTGTTTCTTGATTTATTCAAATATTCAATTAGTTTACTGTTCATTAATCATTGTTCTCCTTTTTAATTAAATGGTCTTTCAACCTGTAAGATTTACCGTTGATTGTTACAACCTTAGCGTGATGTAAGATTCTATCTACAATCGCATTTGCGATAACTGGATCACCAAATATATCATCCCATTCACCAAAGTTTATGTTTGTTGTGATGATGGTACTTTTGTTCTCATATCTTCTGTCAATCAATTGAAAAAATAGCTTAGAGTCTTCTTTATCAATAGGAAGATAACCAAGTTCGTCTATAATCAATAATTTATATTTATTGAAATGCTTCAATCGATCTTCTAATCTATTTTCTAATTTTGCTTTTTTTAGCTGCATAATCAAATCATGACACTTAATAAAATATGTCGTATTTCTTTTCTTGGCAGAGGCAATACCTATAGCTGTCGCCAAATGTGTTTTACCTACACCAGATGGTCCGAGAAATACAATGTTTTCCTTTTTATCTATAAATCCCAATGATTCGAATTCTAATATTTGTGCTTTGTTTACTGATGGTTGGAAATCAAAGTCAAAATCTTTAACTTCTTTAATAAAAGGAAATGCTCCAACTTTGACCATTGCTTTGATTAGATTCGTTTTGCGATGATCCATTTCAACATCTGTAAGCCTTAATAATCCTTCCGTAAAACTTAATTCATTAGCTGTTATAAAATCTATTACTTCATCCAAGCATTCACTTGCTTTCTTTAATTTTAGATATTCTAGATTATCTTTTAATCTTTGATACGTACTAATCATTTATACATCTCTCCCAGTTCTTTTAAATTGTTTTCTGCAAATTCCTTGATGCTTTGACCACTTCTCATTAAAGAGTATTCAGCCTTCTCAAGCGCATGTTCTGCTAGTTCTATTTTCTTTACGTTATCTTTGCTTATTTGATGTATTACGATAAGTTCTGTGTTATCATACACGTAAAGATAGTCATCGAAAGCCTGGGCATTAAGTACTTTGCCACAATATTTGATTGGAGTAGAATACTTCTTGCCACTATAACTCACAAATCCTTGCGAGTCGGCTTTAAGTGACAATTCTTTGATTTTATAAAGGCTTCTTATGTTGTCTTGTGGTAAAGGTGATAAGAAGTCTTTTTCTTTTTGTAAGTGTAAGATCGGTATCTTACCAGTTTCGGAATGAAGTTTATTGTTTTCTCTGTCACATATCTTAGTGACCTGATTTCGTAATCCAACTAAATCCAATAAACCATTGTATGCGTATAATTCATCAAGTAATTTCATCGGAGCTTCAACCTTAGCTTTAACTTCAGGTTCACCTGCGATACATGGCTTCACTTCAAAACCATAATCTTTTGCGAATTGTGCGAATTTGTTGTTGATCTTACCCTTAGAATACTCAGTCCTTGGATCATCCATGACAGTTTTCATATTGTCGGTTCTTAACGTTTTAGGAACACCACCAGCTATTTCAAAAGCTGTATCCAGATGATGAAACAAGACTGCCTGAGTTTTGCTCATGGATAAGAAATATATCTTAAATCTAGAAAACGAATAAACTAAGGCAAAAACATTCAATGTTACTAGCTCACCAGTTTTTAATGTAATAGTTAATTCTTCTTTCCAATCGAGCTGCGCTTCTTCACCCATTCCCGTTTGATATGTGATTGTATGCGCTTTGCTTTTACAATCTCTCTTTACTCCATTTACGGTTCTGTTAGTCTTGCCATCAAAATACGATTGAAATTCGTCTCTTTGTGATATCCATCTTCTAAAAGAAGATTGAGCGCAATTTAAGCCATGGTTGTCGACTAAGTACTGCCATAACACACGTTTATAGAAGAACACCTGAACATCTTGTTGATTGAGCAAGTAATCAATAACATCATTATATTCATCTATTTTACTACCTCTTTTTCGGGTATCACATTTCGAATAACCATCAATATATTTACTGACAGTTCTACGATCGACACCAAGTTCTCTTGCGATTTCTGATTTATTAACTTTAATACTGCCTACCTCCTGTAATCGTCCCAATATAAAAAGATCATTTAAGGAACGTATTTCTACATTGTTGTTTACTTCTATGTTGATTAACACTTATATACCTCCTTGTAAACCTCAAGGATTATATCAAAGCGTAATCAGAAGTGTACATTCTTAAATGATCATTTATGTACATATTTAGATTATCATTTATAA
>CAMESA010000181.1 GCA_945935945.1 uncultured Mollicutes bacterium
GACAATTAAGACATATGAGTTAGTTGGTACACCTGGTTTTGGTCAAGCTAAATTAACACTTAAACAAAATCAAACACTTGAATGCTTAAATGAATCAGCTGAAGGCAATGAAATATGGGCCGTAGTTGAAGGTGTTGATGAATTAGATAATTCTGGTGAAGGTGATAATGATGAACCTAAGAAAGATGATTCTAAGAAAGATGATAATAACAAAAATAACGATGATAAAAAGGTTAATATGAACGAACTTAAAGAAGCTATTGATAAGCTTAGTGAGAAAGTAGAATCACTTGAAGCACAACTTCATGTAGCTCAGGAATCTTTAAACGAAGTTAAGGATATTCAACCAACTAATTATGATGCTATTCAAAAATGGGTAACTGAAGAATTCTGGCCTAATTATAAAGATGAAGTCCAAATGACTGAAGAAATTGAAGATATGATTTCTAATCATATCAGTGAATCAATGGATACTATGGCTGATGGCATTCAGAACTGGGTAGTTGAAGAATTTGGTCCTAAAGTACAGGATTGGATAGTTGAAGAATTCGCTCCTGAAGTACAGAACTGGGTAGTTGAAGAATTCGCTCCTGAAGTACAGGATTGGGTAGTTGAAGAATTCGCTCCTGAAGTACAGAACTGGATTGTTGAAGAGTATTCACCAGAAATACAAAACTGGATTGTTGAAGAGTATTCACCAGAAGTACAGAACTGGGTTGTTGAAGAATATTCACCAGAAGTACAAGGTTGGATTACTGAAGAATTCGCTCCTGAAGTACAGGGTTGGATTACTGAAGAATTCGCTCCCGTTGTTGAGGGGTGGATTACTGAAGAATTCGCTCCAGTTATTGAAGATAAAGTAAATGAAAACGTAAGTGCATTTATGGAATCACAAAAAGCTGGACGTCTTGATGAAATTGATAATATATTAGAGTCAATTGCACAAGATCAAAATTCAGATGTTAATAAAATAGTTGCTGAACAGAATAAATACAATAAATACAAAGGTATTTATGTTGTTGAAAGTATGCCTGCTGCATATAGACCATCATGGGAATTATTAACGGAAGCACGTCAACAAGAAATTATTCGTTCTTCTAAGATGTATGATTTTACTAAAGAAGGTGTTCTTGAATCATTCTGGGCTAATGTAAACTTTAACAAAGTTGAATCAAAACCAGTTAATGAAAATCACAATGATCCAGTAAATTCATATCAGAATAATATTATATTAAGAATGAAGGCACTTCGTGGTCTAAACGTTTAAAATAAAATCAATATTTTTCAATTCATATTGAAATGTTTTATTTTTATATAAATTTAGTATAACATTCTCAAAAGAGAAATAACAAATAAATTTTGATTATAAATAATATGTTTGAACAAAATGGCGCAGTTACATGGGAAAAAATGTTGAAAGAAAACTTCAACGTTAACAACCAGGAAAAACTTAACTGGGTTTCTCAATATGCTGCTATTCATGAAATTCATGAGTCACAATTAGGTATTAATACTGGTAATGTAGTTCCATCAGATGCTCATCCAGGTGTTAACCCACTTTATGCAACTCCTATGAACACTACTGGCATGGGTAATCCTTATGCTCCAAGTCAGTTAGATCCAATGAGCACAGCTCCTTATAATGCTGCTAATCCAACTGGTTCATTCTGGGGCCAAACACCAGGTTCAGGTGATATTCCAGTATCAACTCTTCCAATGGCTCTTAACATTGCGTTGTTAACTATTGGTCTTGAACTTGTCCCAGTTATCCCTTCAAAGGGTCCTTGGGCAATGTTAACATATATGGACTTCCCATATGCTGGTGGTAAGCTCGGTCGTGTAAATGAAACATCATTTGATGGCAAGGGCGAAGGTAACGAAAATAAGCCTATCTATATCAAGATTAAGGGTCTTACACTTCCTCAAATCGCAGGTATCCGTGAAAAGATGGAAGATGGCACAGTTGCTGCTGATGCAGAAGTTGTTGTAGGCGATTTCAAAGGTAAGTTTATCGCTCTTGGTCGTATGGATGCTTGCCCACTTGTTAAAGTTGTAGAAAGCGGTGATAAGTCAATCCGTGAAGCATTCGATGCTGCAACAACAGTTAAGATTGGTTCACATACAGTTACTCTTGCAACTGCTAGTGATGGTAAAGCTGCACAAAAGGTTGAAGCTGATTTCGTACAGACTTCAGTAGATCTTGTTGATGGTTTCGCTAACTTCTTCGATGGTAGCAAGAATCCTATGACACGTGCTCAGAACGAAACTGGTACAGGTAATGTAATTGGTCTTCGTTTATTCAGCAAGTGGATCCAAATGGGTTCATACGAAGTAACTGGTACTGTTACACGTCAACAATTACAAGATCTTCCACTTTATGGCGTTGATGCTGTATCTAAAGTTATGGAAGCTCTCCAAAACGAAATTACTCAGCACATCAACCAACGTATCCTTGAAAGAGTATTCGCTCTTGGTGTTACTAACGCTGTACAACAAAAGGCTCGTCAGGGTGTTGATTTGAACTTATGGATGGGTAAGAGCGGTGACGTTCCATTCGCAACTGCTTATGCTGGAGTTCCTCACTTCACAGATATTTACGGTCATGATCACAAGACAACTTGGGGTAATGTAAAGAACTCTGAAGTTAATACTTCTGCTGAAAATCTTGCAACACGTCAACGTCGTATTATGTCTAAGGTACTTGCTGCTGCTAACTTAATCCAATTAGTAGGTCGTCGTGGTCGTCCAACATGGATCGTAACTAACGGTCAAGTTGCTACTGCTTTACAAGACGTATCTGGTTATGTTGTAGCTCCAAT
>CAMESA010000182.1 GCA_945935945.1 uncultured Mollicutes bacterium
TCATCCTCGCTATTGGAGCACTAAACCAAAAGTTTATCAATTGTTCCTTATCACCAAAATTTAACGTCAAACTATCACTATCATACAACAAAGCAGCCTGACTCCAAGGAATAAGACATTTAAACATTGTAATCGGCTTGAAAGAGCACCCATCTGGTTTTAATGGAACCTCACCACGAACATCCCAAACATTGCCGTCATCACTTGGTTGATCACGAGTAATTATCAGTAAACGACGTTTAGAAGAATCCCAATTAAAAGAATTATCCCCAGAGGTTGTCCTTACATAGTTTAAACCATCAAATTTTAATCCAGCATGAAACAACAATCCATCGGAAACAAACTCATCCATCGTTACTCCTAAAAAACTAGCCCATTTCTGAAACAGCTCATCTTCTTTGTTATTATAATCCATTGTCAAATATTTAAAATATGTTCTACACTTACATAATAACCAGAACTATTATGTTTATAAAGTATTCCTTATTGGAACATCCTCCTTTTCAAATAACCTTAATTGATTTAAAGTCGGATCAACTATACCCATAACTCTTCTAGCATGATTCATAACCATATTTTCATAAAGATTACGTACAAAACGACCATTAGAAAAATTCTGCATATGCAAATTAGCTCTTTCATTAAAAATCTCCTTCAAACCAACAACAATTTCAGAAGACATTTCGTAATCATCCTCTTTGCACATTTTCTCGAATATTTTAAACAACTCATCGCCATTATAATCTTCAAATGTAATAAAAGTATTAAACCTTGATTTCAATCCAGGATTAGATTCAAAGAATTGCTTCATGGGTTCTGTATATCCAGCAACAATAACGACCAAATTATCTCGATAATCTTCCAATGCTTTTGTCAACTCAGTTAAACACTCTCTGCCATAAGAGTCTGAATTTTCATTTTCAGTAATACTATATGCCTCATCTATAAACAGTACACCTCCTAAAGCTTTCTCTATCACCTTTTTCACTTTCAATGCAGTCTGACCTTGATAACCAGCAATCAAGTCTGTTCGAGAAACCTCAACAAAATGCCCTTTGGAAAGTAAACCGAGCTTATAATACAAATGCCCTATGATTCTTGCGACTGTAGTTTTCCCCGTACCAGGATTCCCCATAAAAGCTAAATGAAGTCTATGTTTGGGTACATTAAGTCCATGCTCACTTCTCATTTTTTGTACTTTCTGGTATGCAATTAAATCGTAAACCTTATCCTTGACCTTACTTAATCCTATTAAGTTTCCAAGTTCTTCTAAAAGTTCTTCTAAGGACTGATCATTTTCATCAGCTTTATTACTAGAGTTTATTTTGCACAGTTCACTATACCCAACATAGCAAACCAACTTATCCTTCAATAAAGCTATCGCTTTTTTCGCAAAAGTATTACATTCATTGACAACAGCAGACATATTCACACACAATTTAGCAATGGAAGTATCATCTCCATTGCTAAATATATCCAAAACATTTTGCTTAAAACAAATATCTGATTGAATCAGAACATCCAATGAAGAAGCAGCCTCTAACAGAGACTGCTCATATTTATTATAATTCATAGCACACCACAATATTGCAACAAAACACTTAAAACAGACAAAAATATAGCTCCACCACCAATACAATAAGCATATTTCAGTTTCTTTCTTAGAGAAAGATTCGTTGCTTCTTGTTGGCTTACGATTGATTCTAAAGACGTTGTCACTTCTGTCTTAAAACCAAAGAAGGCATCTTGCATTTCTGTAAAATGCGAACTCAAAGAGACTAAACTCTTGCTTTGATTTTGTAAATCTACCCAAATATTATCAATGTCGTCAATATGTTCAAAAGAAGACAAATGACTTTGGAAATCAGCCAATACTTTGATTTTATCCTCCAATTCTTTAGCTGTAATATCTTGCTGTTTTTCCAAACATTTCAGTTGCTTACCAAACTGTTCTAAAAAAATCTTTGCTTCTTCTACACTATTCCAAATAGAATCAATATCTCCAAGATGTTCAAAAGACTTAACATGATTAATGTAACTTTGTAAAGACAGAATATCAGAATTCACTTTCCTTACATCATCATCCTGCTTAGCAGAGAGACCATTTAGTTTTCTCAAAAGGTCTTTCGCATCTCCCAATAATCTATCAATAGTTTCAGCTTGAAGATTTTGCTGATTCCAAATTTCATCAATATCACCTAAATGCTCTATCAAAGCCAATTGATTACAAACATCCTCTATCTTTTTCTTAGCATCATCTAATTTTGGTAATATTAACCTTTCAAACGAATCAGTCTCAGTAATCAAGGAGTCTAATCTTAGATTCACTTCTTGTATCTGATTCCAAGCAACATCCATATCATCAAGATGATTAATTGATTCCAATCGCTTTTTTACCGAATCCCACTCCTTGACTTTCTCGCCTAATCCTGGGATTATCATTTTAGAATCCTTTATTGCTTGCACTGTTTTTCTTAGTGCCTCTATCGTTTTATTATTATCATCTTGTGCCTTCAAAGCTTGCTTACTTGCTGAAACAGCCTGTTCACTAGCCTTTTCTGCATTATCTATAGCCTTAAGAATACCTATAATATAATCATTATCTAAATAATCTAAGGCTTTATATATCTCCCCAAACTCTTTTATGACACCACGTAAAGAACTATTTACAGAAATCAATTTATCTTGAACCTTCCCCATAAATTTGTTCATTTCTTTTCCTGTGACATTATGGTCAAACCATCCAAACAAGCCACCGTCTTCCTCAACTTCTTCAAAACGAGGATTAGCAGGAAGCCTCCTTGAGAATTCCTGAAT
>CAMESA010000183.1 GCA_945935945.1 uncultured Mollicutes bacterium
GAACCATTGCATATTATTTCTTCTTCTACCTACTTTCTTAATATTTAATAAGTTAACTGCTGAAACGTTATCACCAATTGAGTTATGTCCATAACTACCACAGCCAAGAGTTAAACTTGGTAAGAAGGAATTGTAAACATTACCAATACCACCGAATGTTGAAGGTGAATTCCAAATAATTCTAATTGCAGGAATTAAATCACCAAATCTATCAACTAATTTTTCATCTTTTGTATGGATACTTGCTGAATGGCCTAAACCATTGAATTCAACCATTTTCTTAGATAAATTTAATCCTTCTTCAGTACTATTTGCTTTTAATACAGCAAGAACTGGTGAAAGTTTTTCTCTTGTCATTGGTTCATTAACACCAACAACTGAACATTTAACTAATAAGATAATTGTTTTTTCTGGAACTTCAAATCCAGCATTCTTTGCAATCCAATATGCTGATTGACCAACTACATTTGGATTTAATTTTGCATTAGCAACATCTTCTTTACTTGAAACATTAAACATGAATTTTTCAAGTAATGCTTTTTCTTTAGGATCACAAATATGACAACCGAAAGATTCTAATTCAGTCATTGTTTCTTGATATATTTCTTTATCAACGATTAATGCTTGTTCTGAAGCACAAATCATACCATTATCAAATGATTTAGAAAGAACAATATCATTACATGCTTGTTTAACATCACATGATTTTTCCATATAAGCTGGAACGTTACCTGCTCCAACACCTAATGCAGGTTTACCACATGAATAAGCAGCTTTAACCATTGCATTACCACCAGTAGCTAAAATTGTTGAAACATCTTTATGATTCATTAATGCACTTGTTGCTTCCATTGATGGGTGTTCAATCCATTGAATACAATGTTTTGGAGCGCCTGCTTTAATTGCTGCTTCATATACTACTTTAGCTGCAGCAACTGAAGATTGTTGAGCATTTGGATGGAAAGCAAATATAATAGGATTTCTTGTTTTTAAACAAATTAATGATTTAAATATTGCTGTTGATGTAGGATTTGTAACAGGAGTAATACCTGCAACAACGCCAACAGGTTCGGCAATTTCAGTAATACCTGAAACTTCATCATGTTTAATAATACCAACAGTTTTTAAATGACGCATATTGTTAACAACATATTCACATGCAAATAAGTTTTTAGTAGCTTTGTCTTCGAAAACTCCACGATGAGTTTCATCTACTGCTAATTTTGCTAAATCACCATGATGATCAAGAGCAGCAACAGAAGCTTTAGCAACTATATAATCAACTTGCTCTTGGTTGAAAGTAGCAAATTCTTGTAATGCCTTCATAGCATTACTTACTAAAGAATTAACTTCTTCATTTGTATTTATAATTTTTTCTTCAGCCATAAAATCCTCCTTGACTAAATTAACCGATAATATTATATCGATAAAATTTTACTAATTAAATAGTTTTTTATTACTTTTTTTATGTAAACGCTTAATCACTTTTTTCTTTATAAAAAATTTGTCGAACTAATATTAATAATTTAGATAATTTTCAAAATAAAATAAATATTATTTATTTAATGTGATAAAATTGGTATAAATATAATGCAAAACTCTAAGGAGAAAATATTATGCTAGAATTAAAAAATATTATTAAAATATATGAAATTGGGAAAAAAGGCGACACTAATTATCAACAAGTACAAGCTTTAAAAGGTGTAAATGTTAGTTTTGGTGATAATGAATTTGTTTCAATTTTAGGTCCTTCTGGATGTGGCAAAACAACATTATTAAATATAATTGGTGGATTAGATAAATACACTAATGGTGATTTAATTATTAATGGAGTTTCTACAGAACAATATAAAGATAGTGATTGGGATAATTATCGTAATCATAAAATAGGATTTGTATTCCAAAGTTATAATTTAATTCCTCATCAAACAGTACTTGAAAATGTTGAATTAGCTCTTACATTGTCTGGTGTAAATAAAAAAGAAAGAAAAAATAAAGTTATCGAAGCTTTAAATAAAGTTGGTTTAAAAGATAAAATTAATGCTAAACCAAGTCAACTATCTGGTGGCCAAATGCAAAGAGTTGCAATTGCTAGAGCTATTGTAAATAATCCAGATATTATTTTAGCTGATGAACCAACTGGAGCACTAGATACTCAAACTAGTGTTCAAATTATGAATTTGTTAAAAGAAATTTCTAAAGAAAAATTAATAATTATGGTAACTCATAATCCAGAACTTGCTAAACAATATTCAACAAGAATTATAAAATTATTAGATGGTAATATTATTGATGATTCATCTCCGTTTATTGTTTCAAATATTGTTAAAAATGAAGAGAAAAAAGAAGCTAAAAAGGAAAAAACTAGCATGTCATTTTTAACTGCTTTATCTTTAAGTGGGAGAAATTTATTAACAAAAAAGGGAAGAACTATTTTAGTAAGTTTTGCTGGATCAATAGGAATTATAGGAATTTCTTTGATTTTATCATTATCAAGTGGCTTTCAAAATTATGTTAATCAAGTTCAACAAGATACTTTATCAAATTATCCTTTAACTATTCAAAAAGATGTCACTGATTATTCTAGTCTTTTAAAAACTATGCTTGATCAAGGAAATGATGGATATTATGTTGAAGAAGATGGAAGTGTGCATGCTAAACCTGAAATGGTAGAAATGTTTAGCACTATTATTAAAGAAACTACTACAAATAATTTAAGTGCATTTAAAAAATATATTGATGAAAATGAAAAAATATTTAATCCTTATACAATTAAATATTCATACAATATGAATTTAAATGTTTATAACAAATCAA
>CAMESA010000184.1 GCA_945935945.1 uncultured Mollicutes bacterium
ATATTTTTATCATAGATTGCTTCATAATCCATGACTAACAAATAATCATTGATTGTGTCGATCAAATCGAGAGCTTTATAATAATCATCTTTGTCTTCTTCTTTATCTCTAATCAAAAATGATTCGTTAAGAAGACGATTAATTATTTTTGAAAATGATGCTTTTTTTGTGTCGTTGAAAGTGCGATATTCGTCTAAAAATTTCTCACTTGGACCTATCTTGTCAATCATGCTATTTTCTCCTTATGATAAAATCATTGAATGTAAAATTATCAATATCAATATTGCCTTTTTTATAAATTACTTTGTAACCTGCTTTCTCGTTAAATTGATAAATTTGACCTAAAAACACGCGAATAGCAAGGTTTTTGAGATTTTTTGGAAGTTCAGAGGCACTAATTTCCTCTTTTTCACCAAGTAAAGAAAGCATGAAATTATTAATTGAATCAAATAAATATTCTTCGCTATCTTTAATCTTTTTAAGGAAATCTTCTTTAGTTTCATCGCTAAGTGTATCTTCAATTACATCAAGTGGAATGTCTTTAATTCGAGTATATTTTGCTCTTGGTTTAAAGAATGATTCATCATCTAAAGTTTCAATTATGCTTAAATCGAAGAAATCACTAATCTCTTCATAGTCAAAATCAGAAGCAAGAAGTTTCAAACTGTCATTGATTGATTCTTCAATATCTTTTGATTCATTGATAATAAATTTGATTTTTTCTTCACTAACTTTAAGATAGTTATTATTTTTTGCGTCAATTTCTTCAATTCTTTTTTCAATGTTTGAAAAAGTGTTATAAATAAAAGCCAATTTATCTTTAATGTATGAATAATCTTTGATTGTTAAATTAGTTTTTCTTTTAACTATTTTGTAATCTTCCATGACAAAAAGAAAATCACGCTTTTCATCAAGATATTTTTCGCATAAATCAGTGATAAATTTAGAATAACGACGTGGATTATCTTTTGTTTTAAGATTTGAAAAAAGTCTTACACCAACTTTGTCATTGTATTCATCAAAAATGTTTGTAGCAATTTCATTTGCGTTGTAATTGTCTTTTTTTAATATTTCATCAGTGTATTTTTTAATTGAACTAGTCATTGAGTAGAGATTATCACTCAATTCTTTTGCGCTTTTATATGCTTGTTCGATCATTGAAATTGAATTATGTTCATCGAAATTGATCTCGATAAGGTTTCTATATGTGTTAAAAACGTATCCAACAAATTCATTTCCTTCTTCATCGTTTCCAAGTTCAATTAAAGTATCCATAATTTTGATGGCTGCACTTGTTAAATTTGTTTCAATATCAAGATCTTTATTGTAACCATCTTCAATCCAGCCAGTTTTTTTAAGTTGGATATATTTAGCAAGAATAATTTCTCTTTTTGTTCTGTTTTTTATGTCTTCATCAGCTTCATCGTCAATTTCTTTATATTTTGAAAGATCAGTTTTTTGTTCTAAATAAACAATAACATCATCTTTTATGGCACTTGCACCACCATTTTGACCACAAAAATAGTCATAAAGATAACTCAAAATGTCAAAATTAAAAATTCTATCTTTGCTAGATAAGACTTTAAACATTGCATAATTTATTTTGCTAAAAATATTTTCCATAAAGTTTATTTTACCATTTATGTTTGACAGATTAAATATAATTTATATATGGTGTAAACACCATATTATAAAATGTCTAAAAAATGCGTAATAATTATTTTAATAATTTTTTCTAAAGTGATATATTCATTGCATGGACGCAATTAGAATTGTATTATCCTCGATTAAAAAAGCTGATTTTGATTATAACTTAATCAACGATGGCGATAGAATTGCACTTGGAGTTAGTGGCGGAAAAGATTCAATGCTTCTGCTCTATTCTTTAATTTTGTATAAAAAATACTCAAAAATTGATTTTTCAATAGTCCCAATCAATATTGATTTAGGTTTTAAAGACTATGACAACAAAGAACTATCATCATATGTTAAATCACTCGGACTAGATCTTGTAATTGCTGATGGAAGAAGCGTTTACGAGATTTTAAGTGCTCAACAAATTCTTCAAAAAACTCCACACCTTCCTTGTTCGATTTGCTCAAAAATGAAAAAAGCAATCATTAACAAAGAAGCAAAACGTCAAAATTGTAATAAAGTAGCATTTGCACACCATGCAGACGATGCAATTGAAACTTTATTTTTAAATGAAATCTATGGAGGAAGAATTTCAACATTTTCTCCAAAAATGTTTCTTGAAAATGAAGAAGTCGAATTTATTCGACCTTTCATCTATCTTCATGAAAGTGAAATTAAAAGAGCTGTTAAAGAAAATAATATTCCGATTTTTAAATCTGGATGCCCAAATGATGGAAAAACTAAACGCGAAGATATTAAAAATATTCTTCTCGACTTATATAAAAATTATCCATCAGCAAAAGATAATTTTTTAACAATGCTTTCAAATCAAGAAAAAATGGATTTGTTTTACACATACAAAGAGAAGAAAATCAATCGTACAAATTTATACTACAAAGAAGTTCTTTCTAGCGATTCATTATTTGATGAAATTGATTATTTTTCAAAAGAAAATTTTCCATATTTAAAAAATCATAAACATTTTAATCTCTATCAAAATAATATTCTTGTAGGTGTTGCAATATTTAAAGTAGAAAATAGAAATTTAATCGTTTCAAAAATTAAAGTTTCCAAAAAGGAATTTTTAATTCCGTTTCTTTTTGATATCTACAAAAATGTCTACGAAAAAATTAATCCTTTAACACTCATGATTTTAGATTCAAAGG
>CAMESA010000185.1 GCA_945935945.1 uncultured Mollicutes bacterium
CTTGATTATGATGATGTTTTAAGTAAACAAAGACAAATCATGTATGCAAAACGTGATGAAATTTTATACGCAAAAACAATTAATGACTTAATTTTTGATACATTTAAGGATTGCGGTGTTGCATTATGTAAAAGATCCATTCCTGAAAATAGTCAAAACAAGGTTGTTGTTGGTGATAATTTAGTCAGTTTAATTGTTCCAAGATTTTTGCCTGAAGGCGTCATTAAACCTTCACTTTATGATGAAGCAGATCCACAGGAAGCAGGTGAAGATTTAGGTGAAGTTTTATTAGATGCATATATGCAGCGTAAAAAAGAATGGGATCCTGAAACTGCAAATACTGTTGAAAGACAAATCACATTAAAATGTATTGATAGAAACTGGACACAACAAATTGATAACATGACTAGATTTAGAGAATCAGTTTCTTTAAGAAGCTATGGTCAAGTTAACCCACTTCAAGATTATGTTAATGAAGGTTGGGCAATGTTTAGAGAAATGCTTGAAACAATTTCACTTGAAGTTGTCTTAAATCTTTTAAACATCAAAGTCGAAATCAAAAAAGATGATAAACCAAAAGATACATTTGTTGTAAAAGCTGAAGCAAATGAAACTCCAGTAAGTGAGAAGAAAAATGAAGAAAACAACATGAAAGTTGTTAATTCTGAAGCAGAAGCTGGTTTAAATATTTCACATATCGACAAAAACGCAACTGCTGCAAAAGAACACAATTACGATGATGTTCATACTAACTAATATATAAAAGGATTATTATGATTGATTTATACGAATTAAAGATTGGATTAAATGAGGCATACGAAGAAATTCGTAAGCTCGGTGATTCTCTTTGACGTTCCTAAATTAGAAAATAAAATCGAAGAGTTAGAAAATCTCTCTTTGGATGAACATTTTTGGGACAATCAAAGAGAAGCAAACAAAATTATTGATCAAAAAAACGATATTATTAATAAAATTAATTCTTTTAAAAAATTAAATTCACAAATTTCTGATTTAAAAGAATTAATTAGTACAGTCGATGTAAATGATGAAGAAATGGCATTATTAGTTTCTTCAGAATTTGAAGATGCAAGAAAAGAACTTAATGAGCTAAAAAAATTAGTTCTTTTTAGTGGTGAATATGATTCACAAGATTGCGTACTTGAAATTCATCCTGGGGCTGGTGGAACAGAAGCTTGCGATTGGGCAAATATGCTTTTAAGAATGTACACACGTTTTTGTGAAATTCATCATTTTAGATATCAAGTTATGGATTATTTGCCTGGTGAAGAAGCTGGTGTAAAAAGTGTCACTCTTTTGATTGAAGGTAAAAATGTCTATGGAATGCTTAAGGGCGAAAAAGGCGTTCATCGACTTGTAAGAATTTCTCCTTTTGATTCTAATGCTAGAAGGCACACCAGTTTTGCTAGTGTGAATGTCATTCCTCAATTTGATAATGATGTAAAAGTTGATATTAATCCTTCTGATCTTAAAATTGATACATATCGTAGTGGTGGAGCAGGTGGACAAAATGTTAATAAAGTCGAAACTGCTGTAAGAATCACTCACGTACCAACTGGAATCGTTGTAAGTTGTCAAGTTGAGAGAACTCAACTTAAAAATAAAGAACTTGCAATGAATATGTTAAAGAGTCAACTTTTTGAAAGACAAGAAGAAGAGAGAATTAATAAATTAAAAGGAATTGTCGGAGTTCAAAAAAATATAGAATGGGGATCACAAATTAGAAGCTACGTTTTTTGTCCTTATACTTTAGTCAAAGATAACAGAACAAATTACGAAGATACTCAAGTTGATAAAGTTATGGATGGAAATATTGATGGATTTATCTACTCATATTTAGAAAAGGAGGCAAAGAAAAATGCTTAATTTTATTAAAAACTATTTTTCAAAAGAAAATATTTTAAAAAATTTAAAGCAATTATTTTTGCTCATTTTAGGAACTTTAATTTTAAGTATTGGATGTGGTTTTTTCTTAATTCCATTTCAAATTGTTAGCGGTGGTGTGACTGGTATTTCGATTATCACTTCATCGTTTATTGCTCCTGACATTATGACCTATATTTTGTCATGGGCTTTATTTCTTTTAGGATTTATATTTTTAGGCGTAAAATTCACAATATCCTCGCTAATCTCCACTATTTTTTACCCACTTTTCGTTTCTATAATTTTAAGATCGGGTATTTTAGAAGAATTTTTATCTTTAATTTTAGGTACAAATACTTTTGTTTTAGAAAATGGAGTTATCACTAATATTGACGTTTTAAAACAGAATAATTTTATTGATACTGGATTTCTTTTGATTATAGGTTTACTTGGTGGAATTTTTGTTGGCGTTGGATGCAGCGTTACATTCCATGGTGGTGGATCAACAGGTGGAGTTGATATTATTTCATTGATAATTTCAAAATATTTTAATATTAAAGAATCAATTCCTTTCTTTTTAACTGATACAACAATTGTTATCACAGGTTTAATCGTTCACATTATTGAACAACAAACTGTTTTAGTTGTTGGAAGTTTGATTGGTGTTTTATCTGCTTTAATCAGTTCATTGATGGTAGAAGTTGTTTATAGTGGTCAAATCAATTCATATATGGTTGATGTCATTAGCGAAAAATATGAAGAAATTGTCAAATATGCTATTGATGATCTTGATAGAGGTGCCACTGTTTTTGATGTTGTTGGTGGATATACAAATAAAAATAAGAAAATGGTTAGAATAAATTTCCATAGAAGAGAATATTCTAAGGTTAAAAACGCCATTGCTGAAATTGATCCAAAG
>CAMESA010000186.1 GCA_945935945.1 uncultured Mollicutes bacterium
TCTAAATTCAATTTTTCCTTCAAAATGATCAATTTCAATTGCGTCTTCTTCATCTAAAACTTCAGGATTAATATCTAAAAGAACAAACAATTTCTCAAGTGCAGTTAAAGAACGTTGTAAATCATTTAATTTATCAGCTAATTCTTGTACAGGATTGAAAAAACGAGAAAGTAAGAAATAGAAAGAAACTATTTCAGAACTAGATAAACCCAAAATAACACCAAACATGAAAGTTGATGCGATTGCTAAATAAAACAAAAAGTTCATTAATGGGCGATAAATCGCAAAAACTTTTGTTACAGCCATTCTATTTTTCTTTAATTCATTATTATAGAAATCGAATTCGCTTTTTTTGTCTTTTTCTTTATTAAATGCCTGGATGATTTTCATTCCAGAAATATTTTCACTTAAAAAAGTATTTAGTCTTGAAATAGAATTTCTTTCTTTTTTAAACACTTTTTTAATTATTCTTTCAAAAATATAAGAAAGTACAAAAACGATCACTATTATTATTAATAGGATAGCTGATAAAAGTGGTGAAATATAAAGCATAACACCAAAAACGCCAACAATTGTTAATATGTTCGTGATCATTTTTACAAAGACACTAGTAAATAAATCACTAACTGAAGTTGTATAATTTGCAACTCGAGTTACAAGACTTCCAACAGGCATATGATTTAATTGACTAGAAGAAAGTTCTAAAACATGTTCATATACTTCCATTCTTAACTTATAAATAATTCTTTGTCCTGCTTTTTGAAGAATCATTGTCTCAAAATACAAGAAAATTTGATTTAAAAAATTAAGAATAAAATAGACAATTACTAAAAATATGATGTATTCAAGATTTATTTGATCACTTTTTAAGTTTTTTGTAATCTCACCAATAAAAAGTGGAAGAGCAACACTCAAAACAACATTAAAAATTATGAATACAAATGTCAAAATAAAAGTCTTTATTTCAGGTTTAATATACCCAAATGATCTTTTAATCATTGAAAAAGTAGGAAGATGTTTATCTAAAAGTATGTTTTCTTCTTTTTCCATAAACTAACTCCTCCCGCTTACTTCATCTTCAAGTTTTTGAAGATAAACCATTTTTTGATAAGTTGGAGATATTTTTTCAAGATTTTGAGGAGTGTCAAAAGCTTCAAGTTCTCCATCATTTAAAACGATAATTTTATCAAATGTTTTTACAGTTGAAACCCTACTTGCAATTACAATTGTGGTTTTTCCTTTTCTAAATTCTTTAATATTTGAAATTATTTCTTCTTCAGTTTTAAAATCTACTGCACTAACCGAATCATCCATCATCATAATTGGCGCATTTTTTATGAAAGCACGAGCAATTGAAATTCTTTGCTTTTGCCCACCAGAAAGAGTTACACCACGTTCTCCACTTATAGTTTCGTATCCGTTTTTGAACGTCGAAATATTATCATCGACACTTGAAAATTTGCATGAATCAATAATTTCTTCAATTTTTGCATCTTTTTTTCCAAAAGCAACATTATTTTTGATTGAATCGCTGAATAAAAAATTATCTTGAGGAACAAAACAACTGCATTTTCTAACTGATCTAATTGATAAATCCATAATATCGTGATTATCGATGAAAATTTGATTTTTTTCAAAATTATAAAAACGTAATAACGAGGTTAGAAAAGTTGATTTTCCTGAACCAATCTTTCCAACAACGCCAACAAGTTCACCAGGTTTTATTGTTAAGCTTATATTTTTTAAAACGTATGAGTCAGAATCAGGATATTTAAAAGAAAAATTATTAAATCTAATTTCTCCCTTAACATCCTCGATATCAATTGCATTTTCATTATCCTTAATTTCAACATCTTCATCTAAGAAAACACTAATTCTTCTTAAAGATTCTTTCGCTTTACTTCTCATTGCAAAAATTTGACCTAAAGCGATCATTGGCCAAACCAAAATATCAAAAAATCCAGCAAAAGTAATGAGTTCGCCCGCAGTCAATTTAAATTCATAACCAAGAATCATTATCGGTGAACCGTTTGAAACGCTATATACTAACCAACTTCCAAAACCAAGAATTAGAGAGCAAATTAGAGCGATTATTATTGAAATCATTGAGTCAAATGCAACAGATATTCTCATAAAATTAACATTTGCCTCATAATTTTTCTTCGCAATCTTACTAAAAGCAAAAATTCTATGAGTTTCTTTTACAAACGCTTTAATTACTCTAATTCCAGCAAATGATTCTTGTGCAAATTCAAATAGTTTATCAGTTTCTTTTTGCCTCTTTCCCCACATTAATGATTCCCATTTTTCAACCATCATACCCCATAATACAATAAGGATAAGAGGAACAAGGGTAATAAGTGTCAATAAAACATTTAATTTAAACATTTTTATAAAGGTTATTATGCTTAAAAATACTGCATCAACAACCATAATCGTGCCCCATCCAAAATAATCTTGGATAGTTTCGGTATCTGTAGAAAAAATTGAGAGAATATTTCCAACATTTGTTGAATGATAATATCGAGTGGAAAGTACTGTTGCTTTTTGAAACATCTCATCTCTCAAATCAGATTCAATTGATTTGCTCGCTGAAAAAATTGCAAGTCTCCACCCTGCACGTCCTAAAAACATAACAACTGCAACAATTAATACTTTAATTATTAATTTATAGACTTCATTTATATGAGTGCCAATGTCATCACCATCAAATAAATCAGGGTGTATACCCATCAAGTATGATTTCTGGACCATATGATAATTTTTTGAGTTATCTCCCTACTATTTTCAG
>CAMESA010000187.1 GCA_945935945.1 uncultured Mollicutes bacterium
TAAATTAATTCATTGCAAAAGGAATTGAAAAAAAAACACTTGTTTTACCAATTGAAGAAGCCAAAAAAACTGGCGCAATTTGCTTATTTGATGAAAAATATGGAGATGTAATTAGAGTCGTAACATTTGGTGATGTAAGTAAAGAATTCTGTGGCGGTACTCACGTCAAAAATACAAGCTCAATCGGTCTATTTAAAATTACAAGCGAAAGCAGTATTGCGAGTGGAGTAAGAAGAATTGAAGCAAAAACTGGTTTTGGCGCATATGAATACACTACAAGCAAAGAAAATATTTTAAAAGAAATAAAACAAATTGTTGATGCAAAGCAAGATAAAGATATTGCTATTAAAGTTTCTCAATTAGATCAAAAGAATGTTTTGTTAACCACGAGAGTTTTAAATTTATTAAATGAAATCGCTGAATTGAAATCTGAAGCATTAATTTCTAGCATTAAAGAAAACGGCTATGTCATTAAATATTTTGATGATTTAAATAGACAAGGATTATTAGCAATTAATGATTCAATTAAAGCAAGATTAGATGATTATCAAATGATTTTAGTATGCAAAGACGATGGTAAATATCCAGTTTTAGTATCAATTAGTAAATCTAATGTATTAAAGGGTAAAAAGGCTAACGATATATTAAAAGCAGCTGCTAAAATTTGTGGTGGAAACGGTGGCGGAAGAGTTGATTATGCTCAAGGTAGTTTCCAAGACATTTCTAAATTAGAAGAATTAAAGGAATTATTTAATTAATGGAACGATTTGTTGGATTAGATTTGGGGACAAAAAGTCTAGGAATTGCAACTTCTGATTCTTTAGGCATTGTTCATCCACGCGAAAATTTCAATTTTGAGAAAAATAACTACAAAAAAGCAAGAGAACATCTCATCGATTTTCTAGAAATTGAAAATATTACCAACATCGTTATCGGTCTTCCAATTCGTTTAGAAGGTTTTGAAGGAGATCGTTGTGAATCAGTTAGAAGATTTATTTCCGATATTTTAATTAAAAAACCAAATTTAAAAGTATTTTATATCGATGAATCTTATTCAACAATTGAAGCGCGAACAAGACTTCGTGAAGAAGGTGTTAAAGAAGAAAAAATAAAAACAATCATCGATATGATGAGTGCAGTCGTTATTTTAGAAGATTTTTTAAGGAGTAGAGAAAATGGAACCTATAAGGGATGATCAAATCGTAATTTATGATGAAGATGGAAAAGAATTTTTAATGAATATTCTTTTTACATACGAAAACGAAGAAAGAAACGCTGAATATGTCTTTGTTTACGACGAAGCACAACCAGATGACGTTTATGTAATGCGTTATAATGAAGATAATGAGCTTTTTGAAGTCACTGACGAAGAAGAACTCAAAGAAGCAAGTGAAGTTTTAGAAGCATATAACGAAGATCCAACAATTCAAGAAGTTAAAAATAGCATTTAAATATCTTAAAATTGTGATATAATTTTTTAGCACGAAAGAAAGGAATAAAAAAATGGCAACAGGTAGAGAAATATATTTAACACAAGAAGGTCTTGATGACATTAAAAAACAATATAGACAATTAGTTGACGTTGAAAGAGTTGAAGTTATTGAACAATTGCAAGCAGCTCGTGCAATGGGCGACTTAAGTGAAAATGCTGACTATGACTCAGCTAGAAATAGACAAGCTGAAATTGAAGGTAAAATCGCTGAACTTGAAAACATTATTGCAAATGCAGTTGTTGTTGAATCAAATAAACAATCAAAAACAATTGGTATTTCAAACATTATTAGAATTTTAGATTTATCAGAAAATGAAGAATATACAGTAAAAATTGTTTCTTCAATTGAAAGTGATCCTTTATCAGATCCTTCTTTAATGAAGATTAGCAATGTTTGCCCATTAGGTGAAGCATTAATTAATGCAAAATTAAATGATGTTGTCACTGTAAAAACAGCAAAACCATATCAAGTTAAAGTTCTTGAAATTAAATAATTTTTAAAAAATTTCAAAATTTTTTAAAAAAATTAATTTTAACTCCTTTTATTTATGTGAAAGGAGTTTTTTTATGTTGAAAATCATATTAGGTGTAGTTATTGCTACATTGATTGGCGTAGTCGCGTTTGCTTTTGTTCCAAAAATTGCAAATGCAAATCAAACACCAACACAAATTGTCGAAGATGCTAATAAATTAACGATTAGCATCACGGGTGAAGTTGTTAAACCTGGAAATTACATATTAGAAGAAGGTTCAACACTTCAAGACCTGCTTGATAAAGCTGGAGGTGCTAATAATAATGCAGATTCAAGAGCATATTATTTAGATTTAGAAGTAATAGCAAATGAAGAATATTATATTCCTCCAAAATATGATGCAAAAGATGTTTGTAGTGAATCTCCAATTGAAAAAGTCAATATTAATGACGCAGATAAAGATTCTTTAATGCAAATTTCAGGATTTGGCGATGCTGTAAGTACACAATTAATCACCTATAGAAATGATAATGGTGTTTTTAGAAGACTCGAAGACATCAAAAAAGTCAATGGTATAGGCAATGCAACATTCGAAAAAGTGAAAAATTATATATATTTGCATGAATAAACATTATGTGGTTATTAACCATTCTTTTTTTGATTATCTCTTCATATACTATTTTTGATAAAAATTTATACTTTTTAGGTGTAATCCTTTTCTCTCTTTCCATTTTTTTATTAAAAGAGCATGATTTTTCAAAAAAGCAGGTTCTAATAGCCATATCAATATTTATTATTGGCTTCATTTA
>CAMESA010000188.1 GCA_945935945.1 uncultured Mollicutes bacterium
ACTCCTGTATAGCTTCCAGGTCCAACTGTAACGATAATTTCATTGATACTTTTTGGATCAATATTGTTCTTTTTTAAGATTTTTTCTAATTCTGGAACCATTAGTTCGCTTTGTCTTTGCCATGCCTCAAAATAAACTTTATCGATAATTTCATTATTTAAGGCAATACCGATTCCTAAATATTTATCTGCGCTATCTAATAATAATGAATACATATTATTTCACCTCTTTTAAAGATTCAATAATGTCAAAATATTCGCTAAATTCACTAGAAAATGTGATTTTTCTCATATTTTCACCTAAATTTTTAATCTCGATATTTAAATGAGAAGATGGAATAAATTCTTGAATAAACATTGGCCATTCAATTAAAGCGACCCCATCGCCTTCAATTACTTCTTCAAGACCAATATTTTTTCCTTCGCTGGAAACATCTTCTAATCTATATGCATCAATATGATACAAATTCAAAGTTGGATTAAAATAGCATTTTAAAATATTAAAAGTTGGTGAATTTATCTCATCTTTAATGCCTAAACCTTCGCCAACTCCCTTAGTAAAGGTGGTTTTTCCAGCTCCAAGATCTCCAGTTAATGTAATAACAGAACCAGGAAATAGCTTTTTAGCTACAAAATTGCCAATTTTTAATGTTTTTTCTTTCGAATCACTAATAATTTCAATAAACATTTATTTTTCCTTCTTTGTTAATTCAATAAAATCGTGATAATATTTGCGAATTAAATCATCACAAAATGGGAATTCATTTTTGCCCATACATTCTTTAATATTTGTGATGTTAAAACGAAGAATTTTATCAATATCGTCTCCATAATTGTATTTTTTACGATGATATCCATATTCTTTTACGTCAATTAATCTAATATCTTTGTTTGGATATAATTTTAAATCAAGGTCATAATCGATATATTTTACTTTTTGATTGTCGTAAACAAATGGTGAAGCTAGATTTACATAATATGTAATTCCAACTTTTTTAAGCATTGCAATAACATTCCACCATCTATTTTTGAAAAATATCATAATTGCTGGTTCTTTTGTGTACCAAATTCTGAAATCATGTTCAACTACTTTAGTTTTTGTTGATGCAACAACAATATATTCTTCAGTTTCATCCACTACAAAAACGCTATCCCAAATTCGGTGCATTCTACCATCATGTTTATAACCTTGGATTTCAATCCATCTATTTTTTAAAGGCTCCATAAAAAAATCTCCTTAAAAAATTAATGGATATTATCGAGAATATTTAAAACTTTATTTAAATCACTTTCTTGTCTTTTGACGTTATTGAAATCAAATTTTGATTGGACAGGAATATTTAAAAATTCGTCAACGTAGTCGATACCGATACAAGTTTTTCCAGGTCTAATTGAAACAATTACATCAATTAGAGTCTTATCAACTTTAAGTTTTAATATTTGATCTAATACTTTTTGTGAAAGTACTTTCTTATAATTCTCATCATTTGTGTAAACAGCATAAGTTTTTGTGCCATCAACAAGTTGTAAATCATCAATATCATCAACAGGTCTTGAAAGTTCGCCGCCTTTCACTTGAACAATGATTCTTTTGCCTTCATTAGCATATGTGTTTGGATAATCATAAATTTTTCCTAAAAACATAGGTGAAAGTCTATTTTTGACAAGAACATTGCCAGCTAAATCAGCAATTCCGAGTAAATTTCCTTTGTAGTTTACTGCAACAAGATTTCTACTTTTTGTGCCTTTTAAGTTCTTATAAAATCTAGCATCCATGAAAATTTCATCTTTCATTTGGCCGTTTGGTTTACAATCAAGTTCACTAAATTTCTCACTATCTTTAAACAAATAATTGTTTACTTCCTTGTACAAAGTGTTGATATATAAATCAGCCATTGCACTAAGTTTTTTTCTAAAAACTTTTGTTGAAAAAAATGTTCCACCTAAAGCAACAATCATAATTGCAAGTGAAATATAAGTGATAAATGGAAATTGAGCACTTAATGTAACCATTAAAACAAGTGCGCCAATCATTACTAAAAGGACAGCTGCGCTGATTAAACCACTCAATTTCTTTTGTTTTTTGGTATATGAAAGATAAGTTTCACGAGATTCTTCGATTCTTTTTGTGATACTTTCTTGAATCTCATCAAGTGGTAATGCCTCGAGTTCTTCAATTTCTTTATTGTTTTCTTCTACCATTGAAGAAAAAGAACTCTTTTCATCCTCAATCTGCTGTTTTTCCAGTTCTGCTTTTTGCTCTTCAGCTGCAGAATCATACTTTTTAAAGCCCATAATAAACACGCTCCTTCATTCGCTTGTGTTTATTCTACTATATTTGATGATTATGTTGTTATTAAATTTATTTAATAACACTATAAAATAAGTGGAATTTTTCCAATTATTTAACTTTTAACATTTTTTGAATTAGTGTTTTTTCTTCATCTGTCTTTTTAAGTTCTCTTTCAAGAACCATTCTTTTTCTTAAATCTGCTTCGATTTTTACAACATTTTGATCGTCTTCTTTTCCAACATAAACACTAATCACTTTGCGATTTTCTCTATGTTTAAGATAAACATAACTATTATCATTTCTTTTTATTCGTACTAAAGTGCCAAGAGGAAGATCTTTGATTTCGTCTTTAATACTTTCTTCTTTAATATCTAATCGTTTTAATTCTTTATGTAATAAGTCGTAAACATTCATAAATTAAGTATAACATTTTATTAAATTTCTCAAAATAGAATGATGAATAAAATTGAGAAAATTT
>CAMESA010000189.1 GCA_945935945.1 uncultured Mollicutes bacterium
AACGATAATAGTTTTAAATAAATATTCTAGATGTGCTTTAAATAAAGTTGGGACTTCAAAAACTGGCTTTTCGTTGTTTTTAATAATTAATACCATTTCTTTTTCAAGAATTGGATAAATATATGATTCGATTTTCTTTTTGATTTCAGGATTATCAATCATAATTTTTCGAGCAAGTTTTGTAGTTTTTTTATTGTTTATATCAAAAGGTGCGTTTAAAATTTGTGAGATTTTTCTTGAAATTTCTGGTTTTTCATATAATTTATGGACCATTTCATCGCAACTATATGTGATAAACCCATTTTCTTTAAAATAATTTAATACTGTTGATTTTCCACTTCCTATTGGACCAGTTATTGCAATTCCCTTTTCTAAAGATTTATCAATTTGACAATTTGGGCAAAAAGTTGTGCCTCTTCCTCCAATAAAATCTTTGTGTAAAGTTGTATTGCAATTTGGACATGGTGTTCCACTTTTTCCATAACAAAGTAAAGTTTCTTGGAATTTTCCATCAACCCCTTCGCTTGGATGGAAGGAGTGGATTGTTGATCCACCTAATGTAATCGCTTTATTAAGTATTTGGTTTGATGCTTGAAAAATTTCATGATATTTTTCATCGCTAATATCATTTCCTTTTATAAAAGGATTAATTTTTGTTTTAAACAAAATCTCATCAGCGTAAATATTTCCGATTCCAGCAAGGATAGATTGATCTAATAATAACTCTTTTATGCATTTATTTTTTTTGAATTTTTTGATCAAAAATTCATAGTCATTTTCACTAATTTTATTAGCTTCAATTCCTAACTTTTTAATCATCTTTGTTTCTTTAAAATTTGCTTCATCGCTAAGATACATTAATCCAAATTTTCTAGTGTCATCAAAGGCTAAAGAAGTGCCATCTTTAAAGAAAAACCCTGCAGAAGTGTGCTTTTTTCTTAAATTATGAGAATTTTCAAAGCGAAATTTTCCTTCCATTCTAAGGTGCGTAATGATTACAAAATCATTTGTTAAATGAAGAAAAATAAACTTTCCATAACGAGTTACATTGATGAATTTTTGATTAATTAATTTGGTCTTGAATTCATCTAAATTTGATTGGATTAGTCTATCGTAATATACTTCAATTTTTTCGATTTCTTTATTTATGATATGTGGTCGTATCGTATTAATTACAGTTTCAACTTCTGGCAATTCAGGCATAATTATTTAGCAAGGAACCAATTCTTTGCATAACCTCCATCTACTTTTAATGAAACATTTAGATCAACTGAATGTTCCATGATATCTTGAACAAGAGCTTTGACTTTATCTTTTTCATCATCATTTACTTTAATGATTAATTCGTCGTGAATTTGAGAAACAATTTTTGCATCATAATTGTTTTCTTTTAATGCTTTGTAGACATTAATCATTGCAATTTTTATTAAATCAGCAGCGGAACCTTGGATAGGAGCGTTCATTGCAGCGCGTTTTGCAAATTCTCTTAATTGGTATTGTGAACTATTAATTTCAGGAAGATATCTTCTTCTTTCAAACATAGTTTTTGCATATCCATTATCCTTTGCAAAATCAACAAGACCATTTAAATAATCTCTAATTTCAGGATATGCTTCGTAAAAATTTGTAATGATTTTTTTACTTTCAGCAACACTTATATCAAGTTGCTCGCTTAAACCCCAATCGCTAATTCCATAAACAATGCCAAAATTTACTGCTTTTGCTTGTCTTCTTTCATTGCTTGTTGGTTCTCTATCTAATTTAAATACTTTTTTTGCAGTTTCTGCGTGAATATCTAAATTATTATTAAATGCGTCGATTAAAGATTTTGAATTTGATAAAGAAGCAAGAATTCTTAATTCAATTTGAGAATAATCTAAAGAAAGAATATTTAAATTTGGATCTTCATAGAAAAAAGCTTCTCTTATTTTTTTACTTTCTTCATCCCTTGTTGTGATGTTTTGTAAATTTGGTTCGCTGCAACTTAATCTTCCAGTAGAAGTTAAGGCTTGATTGAAAGTTGGATGAACTTTTCCATCTTTTTGAATAAATGGAATAAATCCATCAATGTATGTTGAAATTAATTTTTGATATTTTCTATATTCAAGAATTTTTGAAACAATTGGATGCTCATATTTAATTTGAAAAAGATATTCAACACTAGTTGAGCCTTTTTTGTTGCTTGTTAAGCCAAGTTTTTCATAAAGAATTACACCAACTTGTTTAGGAGAATTAATATTAAATTCTTCGTTAGCCAAACTATAAATTTCTTTTTGTAATGTATCGACTTTTTCTTGGTAGCCAGTTTTAAATTCCAATAATTTTTCTTTACTTAATGGAAAACCTTCACTTTCCATACTGCTTAAAACTATCGTAAGTGGCTGTTCAATATTTGTTAAAAGTTCATATTGGTTGAGCGAAACTAATTTTTCTTTTACTTCTTGATATAGTTCTTTTGAGTAATATGCAGTGATGACGCTGACTAATTTTGACGAGTTGTTAAAGAGCAAATCTTGATTTTTATATGCGTAGGAAATATCAACTTTATAGTAAGCTAAAACACTTTCAATATCGTTAGAAAGTGATGAATCAATGAGGTAAGTTGCGAGCAATAAATCAAAGTATAAACCATCAATTTCTATGTTATTATTTTTTAAAACAACGCTTACTTTTTTGTAATCAAAAGTATATTTTTTGATGGCTGGATTTTTTAGAATTTGCAAAAAATGTTGGCTTTTTGCAAGGTTTTTTAAAGAA
>CAMESA010000190.1 GCA_945935945.1 uncultured Mollicutes bacterium
TTCTTCTAGCGAATATGACACATATGTTTATGTATTAAATGCAGAAGACTACATCGATGATAGCTTAATTACATCTTTTGAAGATGAAGTTTTTGAAAGAGATAACAAAAAAGTAAAAATTGTTTACGAAACATACGATACAAACGAAACAATGTATAACACTCTAAAAACTGGTAAGCAAACTTATGATGTAATTTGTTGCAGTGATTACATGATTCAAAGACTTGCTAGAGAGGGTTTAGTTGATTCATTTCAACAAGCATTCGACGATGGTTTACTTGATAATTATCGCAATAATGTTTCTCCTTATCTTGCAACATATGATGGGGAAGATAGTGGCAAATTGAATCAGATTGAAGTTAAAACACTTGATGGAACTGATAAATTAAGCAATTATGCAATTGGCTATATGTGGGGTACTTTAGGAATTTTATATAACCCTGAATTAATTTATTCAAGAAATTACAATGTTTTTTCTAGCGATGAAAGAACAAAAGATTTAAGTGAAGAAGATAGTATTTCATATATCATAGAAAATTTTAATTCTTTAGATGGCTGGAGTGCTCTTTGGGATCCACTTTACAAAGGAACCCAATCAATTAAAGATTCCATGAGAGACACTTATGCAGTCGGTATTATGGAGCTTTATAAGGATTATTTCTTACCTACAAGTGGTAAATATTTAAGCAATTATAATGATAGAAACGACAAATTTAATAGTTGTGATAATGATACTATTAAAGGCGTTCAAGACGAATTAATTCGACTAAAAGGCAATATTTTTGGCTTTGAAGTTGATAGTGGAAAAGATGATATTGTAACGAAAAAAATCGGAGTAAATATTGCTTGGAGTGGAGATGCAGTTAATTCCATTGGTAGAGGATATTATGCTGATGATGATTGGGAAGAAGTTAGAGATGAATCTGATATGGTTAATCTTTATTATACTATTCCTAAACTTGGAGCTAACGTTTGGTTTGATGCTTGGTGCGCACCAAAACAAGATGAAGGCTATTATGAAAGCGATGAATATCGATATGCAATGGAATTCCTTGATTATTTAAATGATCCAACAAATGCTTGTGCAAATATGTCATACAATGGATACACATCATTTATTGGCTCAAATAGTGAAGATGACTTATCAGTTTTAGCTTATACTCTTTACTGCTACGATTTGAGAGAAGAAGGTGATGAACCACTCGACGATTATGATACATACGATTTGAGTTACTATTTTAATTTTGTCGATGAAAATGGTCAACCACTCACTGAATTAACAATTACCGCTTATGATCCTTTAGCAGATACAGAAGAGGAAGGATTAGAAGCTGATGGAAGAGAATTTACATTTACTGATGAAGATGGAGATGGAAGACTCGATATTATCTTAGCTACTGATTTAACAAGTTATGAAGGTCGTAGTTTAGTTGCTCAATATCCAAAAACTCAAGATATCAATAATCTTTACGTAATGAGAGATTTTAAAGATAAAAACGATGCAATTGTTTCGATGTGGGAAAATGTTAAAGTCAACCCATTACCTGCTTGGGTAGTTGCTACATTACTTGTATTTTTAATTGGTGGGCTAAGTTATCTTGGTTCTTATCCTTTGATTAGAAAATATAAGCTTAAAAAAAGAAAAGAATTAAGGAAAGCTAATTAATATGAAAGCTAACAATACAATAAAACTAATTTTTCCAGGAAAAAGGTACAGTATCGATAGAAGTTTATTATATTTTTTGGATAAATATATTGATGGTGAATCTATATATTTTGAATATGATTCACCACGATATTTAAATGATTCGAAAAATATTAATGAGATTATTGATGATGCATACAATTTCTCTAAAGAAATATTAGAGTCAAAAAAATTAGACGAATACACTGAAGTTATTGTAATTGCTAAAAGTATTGGAACTTTAGTGGCTACAAAGTTAAGAAATGAAAAATTAATAAAAGCTAGTAAATTTATTTTATTAACACCTATTAATGAGACAATACCATTTCTTAAACAAGGTGATTTCATCGTAACAAGTTTAAAAGATTCTTATGTCGATGCTTCACTTTTAAAAGCAAAAGAGAATTATTTCCCATTTCTAACAATCTATGAAGATCTACCTCATTCATTAGAATACGCTAATAATTTTTATAAAACATTTGATCTACAAAAAGAAATTTTGGATAACGCAATTAATTACTTAGACATCTCTTATAAAGACATTGTTGAGTAAAAAACCCTGCAAAACCCCAATATTTTTGTTGAATTTTGAAAATATTGAGGTTGCAACTGATGTTAAATTCAATCAATTGAGCGGCAGTTTTATGGTTAATGTTTAACTAGAAACGCCGCTCTTTTATATTAAAATAGTTTTGAATTCTCTTGCGTATAGTATGATTTTTTGATAATATTATTTAGCGCTAAGCAAGTGCATCCTTAGCCAAGTTGGTAAGGCAATTGACTGCAACTCAATGACCAGTGGTTCGAATCCGCTAGGATGCTCCAATTTAAATGATATCCTTGTTCATACGAGGATTTTTTATTAGGTAGCATAAATGAAAAAAGACGCAGGATTAAAATCAAACTTTCATACTCATACCTTTAGATGTGGACATGCTAGAGGTGATATTAAAGATTACACAAAATCTGCTATTTCATTTGGATTTAAAAATATTGGTTTTTCTGATCATGCATTTTTTCCAGGCATTCATCATGAATTTATGCGTGGAGATTTTTCTTTACTTGATGATTA
>CAMESA010000191.1 GCA_945935945.1 uncultured Mollicutes bacterium
GGAAAGCTTTCTGATATGTTAAGTGAGGCTAGAAGAAGCGGTGCTATCGAGAGAAACATTGCTACAGATCTTCATGATTTCAGAGAGAATAGAAATGCTTATATCCATCCTGAAGATAGATCTGCAAACTTTAAGGCAGACGATCTAAGAAGATGGTGCAAAGAAATATTTGAATTAGGGGAGGAAAAGAAATGAGTCATAAGGTAACAGTGGACTTTGAAGGATTAACTATCCAAATTCAATCTCAGTGCGAAACCGCAGCACATTCATTATGTAAGATTGATAAGGTCTTGGATAGAATCCATGAGACTGCAAGCAAATTGGAAACTTCAAAAGTCAAAGAATATGAGGCTTATTTATTGAAGTCTAAAGACCAAATCCAAAGACTGATTAACGAATTCAATGCTTCCCTTGAGGAGTATAAGGCATTAAAGAAACAATCATTCGACATGGATGTTAGATATGGCGGTGCCGACAGCAAGGTGTTAGCTGAAAAATACAACCAGCTAAATACAACATTAAGAACACAAGGCGAGAACCTCGTAAGAACAGTTAATGAATTGACTGGTTCTAAACTTGAAGTTATAGACCAAATGATAAATGAAGGCTTGCTAAATGCAGGTCAGGAATCAACACAAAATCTATTAAACAAGATGAATGGAGTGTTGAATATCTCACAGTCCGTCATTGAAAAAATAAATCAAATCGACGATGTGTCATTAAGAGAATTGGCATATCGTGAAATGGTGAATGAAGCCAATGCTGGACTAGGATTTGATGAATTGATTTCAAAAGCTCAAGCTGAATACGATATACTAGTTGGTAAGAAGACTAGACAAGTAATCGAAGAATGCAAGGCTGAATTAAAAGCCAACGGAGTAGCTCCAGAGGTTGTTGAAAAAGCTAAGACTGTTGATGAAGCGAACGCTATGATGAATGCTGCAATAACAGATGAAAAGGTACGTAAGGAAACGTTAAAGGTCATCATTAAGGCGATAAAAGAGCGTGGATTCATTGTCGATACAAAAAAGAACCTTAAAATCGACAAAGAGAAAAACATCGTAAAACTTGTTGCTTTGAAGGCTTCAGGCCAAACTGCTGAGTTTGAAATTCAGCTAAACGGAAAATTCATGTATCACTTTGAAGGCTATGAAGGTTTAGCTTGTAATAAGGATATCACTCCATTTATCGAGGATTTGAAGAACGTATACGATATTAATATTCTTCATGAGGAAGTTGAATGGTCAAATCCAGATAAAATCCAAACTCAAAAGTATCAATACGTAAATAAAAATAAAGGCACAAACTAAGGAGGTAGTCGTATGTCATTACAAAATAGTTTTAATAAAATTAGAAGAAATGCTGGTATCAAGAAATGCGTCATGATCGACGGTAATGTTGGTGATGTTTATCTTGATGATAAAAACAAGATTGTCACTTTGAGAGAATTCTTAGAGGCTATGTTTAAAGACATGGACTATCAAGATATTGTTTATTGGGACAGAGTTGAAGGTGCAACTGGTGCCATTGATAAGTTGACTTTAACCGATGAAGTTGAGGTTGAAGGCGATGCTTATGATTTAGGAGATGAGGAAGAGGAAACTCCAAAGGCACAACAAGGATTATTTAAGAGTCCTGCTGAAATCCTAAATGTTGTTTATAAGAATGTTATCGACAAGAAAAAGAAAGTCGCATTTATCATCAACTGGTCTGAATATTTATTCAGTGCTAATGGTTTATCTGAGGACGAAAGACAAAACATCACTCTTTTAGGCAAGGCATTAAAAGACAGAAAGATTGATTATTTAAGTTCTGATTGCAATGAGAGCGTTGTAGTAATCATTTTAAATAAAGCTTCTGGCTTACCACTTTCTTTCTATCAAGGAAATCCTGAAGTCGAAATCGTAACACTTCAAAAACCTGATAGAGAAGAACGCAAACAAATGGTACAGAAGATTGAAGATTCATTTGAAGTTCGTTTGAAGAGCGGAACTAGCTCATTATTAGATAACGAGAATATCGACTGCATCGACATGATGGAAGACTTCACTAACAGGGAAATCATCCAACTTTCTAGAATGTCTAGAAAAGAAGATAAGATGTCATTTGATAAGCTTTTCTATCTATTTAAATATGGTGAAAAAGAAAATCCATGGGAAAAGTTAGAACAAGCTCGTGTAAAGAACATTAAGAAAGAATTAGCTGATAGAGTTGTTGGCCAGGATGAAGCAATCGAGAAGATTGAAAAGACTGTCGTTAAGGCTTATATGGGCTTAACTGGCTTACATAAGACTTCATCGAGATCAATGCCAAAAGGCGTGTTCTTCTTTGTAGGTCCTACTGGTGTTGGTAAGACAGAGTTATCAAAGGCTTTAGCGAAGTTCTTATTCGGTGATGAACAAGCATGTATCCGTTTCGATATGTCTGAATATGCACAGGAAAACAGCGATCAAAAGTTAATCGGTGCTGCTCCAGGATACGTTGGATATGAAGAAGGCGGACAATTGACTAATGCGATCAAAGAACATCCATTCAGCGTTGTTTTATTTGACGAAATCGAAAAGGCTGCTAAGCCAAATCCTAGAATTTTAGATATCTTCTTACAAATCTTAGAAGATGGTCGTTTAACTGATTCAAAGGGTGAGACTGTATATTTCAGCGATACTATCATCGTATTTACATCTAACTTAGGTGCAAACCAAGTACAAGCTAGTGCAGATAAAGAAGGCGTAGCAAAGGAATTCATCCGCATCGT
>CAMESA010000192.1 GCA_945935945.1 uncultured Mollicutes bacterium
CGTAACCAGTTTCGATTTCATCTTCAACACTTTGAGCTTTTAAAAAAGCAACACGGTCTTGATCGTAATCATCACCTAAAAATTCAATAAATTTATCTAATTCATTATTTTCACAACCAAGCGAAAGAACTAAAACACCACCATTATTTGGATGCTTAACTATTGATGAAAGTATCTTTTTTGTGAACTCTAAATCGCCACCAAGTTGTGAACAACCAAAAGGGTGTTTTGCAACAATTATGTTATCATAACTATTGAGTGAATTATCACTTATAATCTTGTCTTTAATTTTATCTGCTTGACCATTAACACATCCAACTAAAGGAACAATAATAAAGTTATTTCTAATGCCAAATCTATTGAATTTTCTTCTGTAAACATTGACATATTTTTCTTCTTTAATAGAGTTAATTTTCTCAAAAACCTTGCAGAACTCATACTTTTCGATTGAATTTAGATTAGTTTCAAGGTTATGAGAGTGTACCCAAGCACCGATTTCAATATCAGATTTTGCATGTCCTATTGGGTATCCATATTTAATAATATTCTCGCCTTTTTGTATGTTTTTAAGAGCGAATTTATGTCCAACTTTTATGTCGTTTTTCATAGTAATGTTGTGCACGATTTCGCCTTTAAAAATATCTTTTAAAGCAACTGCAACATTATCATTTTGGTCAATAATTAAATATTTATTCATAAGTTTCCTTAAAAGTTTTCTAAAGCTTTTTTCATACCGTTTTCATGTATGTCTTTATAGTATTTTGCAAGTGTATTTTCAAATTCATTAATTTGAGTTAAATCTTCACCCCAAAGTGATTTATTAGATAAAACTTCGTGGACAATTTCTTCTGTTTTTAAGTCTTTTGAATATAATTCTTTAAAGAAAGTAAGATATTCTGGATTATCTTTTAAAGCAATATCTTCCTCACCTCTTTTTCCTCTATAGAATTCAATCAAACTTGCTAATGAAAAAAGAGCATGAGTTGGTAATTTTTTAAATTCTGCTTCATATTTTTTAACAGTTGGAAGCACTCTTTCTCTATATTTTGAAATGGAGTTCAATGCAATAGACATTAATTCATGCTTTACAAATGGATTGAGATATCTCTCTAAAACTGAGTTTGCAAAATCTTCCATATCTTCTTTTGGAAGTGGAATTGTTGGAATTACTTCATCAAAAATGAAATTTTTCGCAAATTTACCAACATATGGATCTTCAATTGACTCTCTTACCCTGTTAATTCCATAAAGATATGAAACTGGAACGATGCAGGTGTGGCAGCCATTTAAAATTGATACTTTTCTTTGTTTATATGGTTTGATTGATGGTACGTAACGAGCATTTAAACCGATTTTATCAACTGGGAATACTCTTTGAACATCTTTTTCTTCTTTGAGGCACCATAAATGGAATATTTCACCCTTTACTATTGAATTATCAATATAGCCTAATTCTTCTGTAATTTCATTTATTTCATCTCTAGGATAGCCAGGAACGATTCTATCAACAAGTGTGGATGAAAAATGATTTGCATTATTTAACCATGAAATAAATTCTTCATTGTATCCTTTTAAAACTGCAAGTTCATTTAAGACTTTTTTAAGTTCGTCAGCATTATTATCAATTAATTCACAACAGATAAAAGCAAGACCTTTATTTCTATCGTGATTAAAATGGTCATATCTAGTTTTTAATAATGCTAAAACTTTACTAGGGAATGATTTAGGAGTTTTTGTAAAATCTAAATCATTTTTATCTAAAACGATACCAGCTTCTGTTGTATTTGAAATAACTACTTCTAAATCTTCACTTCTACCATATGAAAGAAATTTCTCATAATCAGTATAAGGGTTGATGAAATCGTCTAAAACATCAATAACTTCGTGAGTTCTAATGACTTTTCCTTGATCAAGACCTTGTAAATATAATGTGTATAATCCATCTTGTTCTTTTAAATCATTAACACGACCAAATTCGAGAGGTTGAACAACTACTACATGTCCATCATACACTTTTGAATCATTCATTTTTTGAATGAACCAATCAACAAAAGCGCGAAGGAAATTTCCTTCGCCAAATTGCATAATTTTAATTTTTTTGTATTCTTTTGAAATAATAATTTTGCTTAGTTTTTCCATATTCTTCTCTTTTCTAGATAATTTCTTCTGTTTTTGCGTCAAATAGAATGACATTTTTGTATTCTACACAGAAATCTAAGTCTTCATTGACGGTATATTTTGTAAATGGTGAAGTTTTTATTACCATATTGGTTTTATTTAAGTAACCATAAATGTTCATTGTATCACCTAATAATTCGCTAACTTCAACATTCATCTTGTGAACAAATGAGTTTGGTTTCTTTGCTTGCCATACTTCGCAACATTCAGGTCTAAATCCAATAACGACTTCTTCGAGTTTTCTAGCTTTTTCAAGTTTTTCAGCATTATAACCAGTTAAATCAATAACTGCACCATCTTTAGCAACAAAATTGTTATCTTCGATTTTTCCATAAATAAAATTCATTTGTGGATCACCAATAAAACCAGCTACGAACATATTTTTTGGTTCATAATATAATTCTTTTGGTGTACCGATTTGTTGAATATAACCTTTATTCATAACAACAATTCTATCTGCCATAGTCATAGCTTCGATCTGATCGTGGGTAACATAGATTGTTGTTGAACCGACTTCGTTATGAATTCTACGGATTTCACTTCTCATATTAACTCTTTGAATAGCATCAAGA
>CAMESA010000193.1 GCA_945935945.1 uncultured Mollicutes bacterium
ATGATAATCCTAAATCTAGGTGAGTCATCTCTATGCCCATGAGTGGAATATAGACAACAAGTATATTCAAAGTGTTCTTCAAACCATTTCAAGAAATTTGGAGTGGCATCATCCAAATCTAATGTGACTAAACTACTATACTCCACATTGTTTCTAAGCCTTTGAGGTGTTTTAAGTTTGCCACCGACAAAACCACCATGATCTTTGGCTTCTTGTTTAGCATCTTTAACAAAATGTTTATATTCCTCTACTGTTTCAGAGGTTCGAATTGTTTCACTTAATTTTTGGGAGAGTTGTTCCCAAGTGATTCTAGTGTTTTTCCAAGTTTTACTATTGGCTCTTTGTCCAACAGCGATTATTAAATCTCTCATAGGAATTAATCCTCCTTATCATCGTCTGCACCAATAGGAGTAGCGTTAGACCACTCCTCTGGTTCATTCTTTTTATCCATATATTCATACATGTATTTCTTAGGGTCGAAGTCTTTACCAAACTTCATAATTAAGATGTACTTGATAGCTTCAAAGTCTGGTGGAAAGTATTTTTCATCTTCAGTAACTTTAGTTTCAGTACCACCGAGAGGATTCTTCCTCATCGCTTTTGAAGTTGTCTTTTCTTTATATCCCACGGCTTTTCTTTTAAGAGCGGAGAACAAATCATTTAAAAGCAATGCTTCACCTTCAGAAATAGCTTGTTGAATTTCTTTATGCTTATTTTTAAGTTGTGTAAATGTCTGCTCAGTTATACCTAAGTCGCGACACATCTCTTTTTGTGTGTAGAAAGTAGCTGAAGCCGCTTTGATATAATCAAGTTTGGACTTTAGCACACCTGTCTTTTCCCACATTTGATATGTATCGAGTTTCTTAGCCATAGCACCTCCACAAATGGAGAGAGGTGCCTTAATGGCAAAGTGGTTAAATATTTTAAAGCACCACTCTCCAAATTAGATGTTATAACATCTAATCCACTTTTGAATAGGTGACAGCAGTATGCTATTTACTAAAATAAGGCTTTACACTGTGATTTAAGAACGTCAGCAGCAAACTCTAATTCTTCAATTAAAGTTGATAACTCGGCATCCCCGCCAAGAAGGATTTCAACACCTTCATCATCACCACAACTATCGACAAGCTTATTGACTTTGATATCGGTACAACCCAAATTTCTAAGTCGAATAAAGGTTCTACAGCCGTGTCCGCTATCTCCATCATGATAACCATTTGTGCCTGCAACAATTTCTAAGATGTTAAAATTAGGCACTTCTTTTCTATAAACAGGAAAGTCATAATCATCAACCGAGCAAATCGAATAGGAGAAAAGGTGTTTTTCTTCTAATGGATTTTGAGCAGGAACACCATAAGTCTTGCTAAAATAATCATCTTTCAAACAAATGAAAGGTGTGAATTTAACTTTATCCATATTAGTTAAGATCCTCTGGTTTCAAGAACACCACTTTGTCTTCTGTGATAATGCTATCTTCAATGAATTTGGTTGCTCTGGTTGCACCAGTATCAACTAAGATGCCATCAAATAATTCGGAATAGTTCTCTTGGCAAAAGATAACAAACTCCATACTAGCTGAGAAATACCATTGAAGTGTTCTAGGGCTTTCGCCATGTTTTTGCAAAACAAAGTCAATAACATCAATCTTTAATGGCATAATAGCTTTCTTGTTTTCAAGATATTCTCCGAAAGCAATTAAGCCTTTTCTGATGCTCTTGTTCACAAAACAGTTTTTGCTTAGTTTTGGATCGATTGCATATCGAGCACAATTTCTAGCGAGTTTCTTGTAAGGCAATGCCTCGTCTTTGTCTAATAACGCCTTTAACTTTGCGACGTTATCTTGATTAATTTCTTTAATCATTTTGATTTCTCCTTTTAAGTTAGAATTCATCTGTTTCATCACAAAGTGATGCTTGATATTTTTCTTCCTCATCCCAGATGACATCGATGGGGATATCTAACGCATATGCAAGCAACGTTATCGTTCTAAATTGAATAGACTTGCCTATGCTACCATTTTCGATGCGGTTGTAATGTTGATGAGACACTCTCATAAGGGAGGCAACACGGTATTGTGAAAGACCAAGCTTTTGTCTAGCGTTTACTAAGTACATTCTGATTGGGCAATACTTCATACCTGGTTACCTCCTTTCTTAGTTATTTCATCTAGATATGATGTCCTTAGATTGGTGATATAAGAGTTCATCTAGATGAGTGCTTTGGTGTCTACAACCACTATCGATTTGATTTCTTCAAATAATCCATTTCTAGAAGGAAGAAATCGTTGATGGGAATTTCTAATGCTTCAGCAATAAGACCCATAACCTTAAAGCTGATGCGACCCTTAGATTTTCCGGATTCAATACGCGAATAATGTTGATGAGTTAATCCAGTTAGAGCTGCGACTTTTCTCATTGATAAGTCTTTCTTCAATCTGGCATTAACCATGTAAGCTCGCGGATAGATTAATTGGTCCATGTTTGGCACCTCCGTTATCTAAGTGACCGGTCACTTTTGTTGTCGACGTAATCATGTTAATTTAGGTAAAAATAGCCGTCACAAAACTACAGAAAAAAAGTGAAAAATAGTCTTTTAAGGAAACTAATCAAAGTATGCTTAAAACACTAATTGCAGAGTAATTACAAAATTTCATAAAAATATTTGTGGCACTTTTTGTATCCTATGAGGAAAGTGCGATAAACTTTTCTTATGAAAAATGAAGAAAAAGA
>CAMESA010000194.1 GCA_945935945.1 uncultured Mollicutes bacterium
ACTATCTTTTTGAAAAATACAAAGAGAAAAAATTTATTGTTGAGGCAATTTCTCCAACTAAAGTTTTAAAGTACAAGAAACATTTAGACAAACTTTTCTTAATAAAATGTAATATTCACGAAGCCAGAATGCTCATGGGGATTGATCTTACTGAAAAAGATCTTGTTGGTGGTTTACTTGCAAGAGGCGTTAAAAACGTTGTCGTATCTCATGGCTCTCATGACATATTTTTTGGTCATGATGTAAGAAAAATTGATTTAGTTAAAGTTGAAGAAGTGGTGGATTTTGAAAACACAACAGGTTGTGGTGATGCTTTAACAAGCGGAGTCATTGATCATTTTATTAGAGGTTACACATTAAAGGAATCTGTTGCATTTGGAAATGAACTCTCTAGATTGACACTTATGTCAAAAGGCGCAACAACTAAAGAGATAGAAAAATATCGTCACGTGTAGTAAAACCATATTTTTATCGGTTTTTACATTATTTTTAAGATAATTTTAAGCAAAAAGTTGCCTTTCTTGCCTATTTGAACAAATTAATAAATGATATAATTTTTTTAAAAGAGGTGCTTTATGGAATACAAAATTAATAATTTTAAAGAGAAAATTGATCAGATTGAAATCAACAATGGATTAGGATTGACAGCTATTTTATCAAATTTTGGTGCTGGTGTTTATTCACTAAAATTAGATGGCGAACCACTTATTTTAGAATTTTCTGATTTTCAAGATTATATGTACTCAGCTGGTTTTCATGGAAAAACTTTAGGTGTCGTTGCTGGAAGATTAAAAGGTGACGGATATATTAAAGGAAAAGAATATCATCTCAAAAATGATCCAGATAAAAACTTTTCACTTCATGGTGGAAATCAAAATTCCATTTCATATAGACCATGGAAATATAGCATAAGAGAATCTAATAAAAAATTATCTGTTATTTTTAGAATTGCTACAAAAAATAACGAAAATGGATTCCCTGGAAAAGCAAATTTAACTGTAACTTACGAATTTTCAAAAACATCAAACACATTTAAGATTTGGTTTAAAGCTACAACTCCAAGCGAAGCTACTTTTGTTAATTTATCAAATCATATGTATTTTAATTTCAACAATTCAATCAATTTAGATGATTATTATTTGAAAATGAACTGCGATAAAGTCGCAATTACTGATCCTTATTTATTGATCACTGGTGTCCAAGACATTACAAAAGCTCTTGATTTTAGAAAATCTAGTAAATTGAGCCCTAGAATGGATTGGATTGAAAAGCACGATTTCAAGAAAACAATTGATGATACATTTATTTTTGATAGTGACGAAAGAAGAATTTCATTAAAAGGAAATGGAATCCAACTCAATATGAAAACTGATTTCACTTCAATGAATATTTATGTTGATAATAGTTTATCAGGTGGTAAATTTATTAATTTTGAAGGTAACAATTTAAGAAGAGCAATTGCGCTTGAACCTCAAAACTTCCTTTTAAATGAAGATGAGATTATTCTAACAAAAGATAAAGTATTTAAAAATTACATCGAATATAAATTTAAGAAGGTAAATTAATTATGATTGATTTAATTGTTGAAGAATTAATATATTTTGCAGAAACTCACTTAGAGTTAAAAGATCTTGATGCATTATATATTAAAAATTTAATTTTTGGAGAATTAGGGATTTTAACTCCTGAAAAACATGAAATATCTCCAGAGAGAAAACAAGAAATTAAAGAATTGATTGTTCCTGACTTTTTTGTAGAAAATTTAACTAATTATTTATTAGAAAAAGGATTTTCTGAAAAAGAAGCAGAGAATAAAATTGTTAAAATTTTTGGTTTATTAACACCTTTACCTAATCAAGTTGTAAACAAATGCAATGAATTGTGTAAAAAAGATAGTGCAGATGCACTAAATTATTTATACGATTTATCAATTTCTAATTATTATTTCCAAAAAACAAAAGTTGATAAAAACATAGTTTGGAAAACAAATCGTGGTTCTAAAGATGTTGAAATTAGTATTAACCTCTCAAAACCAGAAAAAAATAACAAAGATATTGCAAAATTATTAGTTAAACCCGATAAAAATGCAAGAAAATATCCAGAATGTTTACTTTGCGTTGAAAATCTTGGATATGTTGGAAGAAACGATCATCCAGCTAGAGAAAATATTCGTTATATTCCAATCACATTAAGTAACAGACAATGGTATATTCAATATTCTCCATATGGATATTTCTACAAACATTGCATAATTTTTGATAAAAATCATGACAACATGCACATTAGTTCTGAAACTTTTCAAAATTTATGTGAATTTGTAGATCAATATCCTTCATTTTTCATTGGTGCAAACGCTGATTTACCTATAGTTGGTGGATCAATTTTAAATCATAGTCATTATCAAGGTGGAAAACATATTCTTCCTGTAATGGAACAAGGTGTAAAAAAAGAATATTCCATGAAAGGCTATAAAGAGACAAAATTATATTTACTTGATTGGTATAATACTTGCTTACTTTTAGAAGGTACAAATAAAGAAGAAATTGTTTCTGCTGCATCTAAAATTTTGTCTAAATGGAGAAATTATTCTGATTCTGAAAACGAGATTATTGCTTCTGATGAAAACGGTGAGCATAACACAATAACATCAGCTATTAAAAAAGTTGAAAATAAATATTCCCTATATTTAATTTT
>CAMESA010000195.1 GCA_945935945.1 uncultured Mollicutes bacterium
AAGATTTAACTGCCTTCTTAAAAGATAAAGGTATTAAAACTGTTTATATGCATAGTGAATGCAAAACTCTTGAAAGAAGTGAAATTATTTATCAATTAAGAAAAGGAAAATATGATGTTTTAGTCGGAATTAATCTTTTAAGAGAAGGTTTAGATATCCCGGAAGTAAGTTTGATTGCTATTTTAGATGCAGACAAAGAAGGTTTTTTAAGAAGCACTAGAAGCTTAATACAAGTAGTTGGTCGTGCAGCTAGAAATGCTAATGGAGAAGCTATTATGTATGCAGATAATATTACTGAAAGCATGCATAATTGTATCGAAGAAACTGAAAGAAGAAGAGAAATTCAAAAGAAATATAATGATGAAATGGGAATTATTCCTCAAACCATCATAAAAGAAATTAGACCACCAATTCATAATATTACTAGTGAAACCGAAGAGTTTGTTACTAAAGGTAAGTTAACAAAGACCGAATTTGAAAGAAAGATTAAGATGGTCGAAAAAGAAATGAAAGAAGCAGCTAAAAACTTTGATTTTGAAAGAGCTATTGAATTAAGAGATATCTTGTTTGAACTAAAAGCTCAAAAATAAGTTGAGTTTTGCAGGCTTTTATAAAAAAATAAGCACTTTTTCGTGCTTATTTATTTTTTGCTTCCCATTTCTTTCTTTCAGCGGTATTTAGGATTTTCTTTCTCATTCTAAATGTTGAAGGAGTTATTTCAACTAATTCATCTGAATTAATATAATCTAAGCACGCTTCAAGAGTCATTTTTCTTGGAACTTTTAATACAACCGTTTGATCTTTATTTGCGCTTCTTTGATTAGTTAAGTTTTTAGTTTGACAAACATTAACTGCTAAATCAGAATCATATTTATTTTCACCAACAATCATTCCTTCATAGACATCAACACCTGGTCCGACAAACATAATTCCTCTATCTTCAACATGTTGAAGAGCATATGGAGTAGAAGTACCTTTTTCAGTAGCAACCAAAACGCCAATTTGTCTTTCACCAACACTTTTTTCTTTACATGGACGATATTCTTTAAAAGTATGAGCAATAATTCCATAACCTTTAGTCAATGTAAGGAAGTTAGTTACAAAACCAATTAATCCTCTTGAAGGAATTACATAATTAATTTTGGTATTAGAATCATCGCTAGTCATATCAATTAATTCAGCATCTCTACTTCCTAAACTTGTCATAATATCGCCAACAAAATCGTTAGGAACTTCTACTGATAAATCTTCATATGGTTCACATTTACAACCATCAATTTCTTTAATAATTACTTGTGGTCTACTAACTTCTAATTCAAAACCTTCACGTCTCATATTTTCGATTAAAATACCTAAATGGAGTTCTCCTCTACCAGAAACAATCCAAGATTCAGAATTTAAAACTCTTTCGACTTTTAATGAGACATCACGTTCTTTTTCTTTAAATAATCGTTCCTCAATTTTTCTTGCGGTCAATAATTTTCCATCTTTACCACTAAAAGGAGAAGAATTAGTACCAAAAGTCATTTGTAAAGTTGGCTCATCAATATGTAATGGAGGAAGAGGATTAATGTTATTTAATTCACAAACAGTTTCCCCAACATAAATATCTGGCAAGCCAGCAACAGCGACAATTTCGCCAGCATGAGCTTCTTCAATCTCAATTTTTTTAAGACCATAATAACCAATTAATTTTAATACTTTAAAGTTTTTAACTGTTCCATCAAGTCGAGCACAGCTAACCATTTGATTAACTTTAATTGAACCTTGTTGAATTCTACCAATACCCATTCTCCCGACATAATCGTTATAATCTAATAAAGCAAATTGAAGTTGTAATGGTTTATTTATATCAACAGGTGGTTCAGGAATTTCTTTTAAAATTAAGTCAAAAATTGGATCCATTCCTGGTTTTTGGTCGTTTGGATTAGGACTTAAAGAACTAGTTCCATTTAAAGCACTTGTGTATGCAACTTGGAAATCTAAAAATTCTTCAGGAGCTCCTAATTCGATAAAAAGTGATAAAACTTCATCAACTGCTTTTTTAGGATTAGCATTTGGACGATCGATTTTATTTATAACAACAATAGGTTTTACATGTGCTTCTAATGCTTTTTTTAAGACAAAACGAGTTTGTGGCATTGTTCCTTCAAAAGCATCAACAAGTAATAAACAACCATCAACCATATGCATAATTCTTTCAACTTCGCCACCAAAGTCAGCATGCCCAGGAGTGTCTAAAATATTAATTTTAGTATCTTTATATTTAATACTTGTGGTTTTAGCAAGAATAGTAATTCCTCTTTCTCTTTCGATATCATTACTATCCATTGCACGATCTTCTAATTTTTCGTTTTCTCTAAAAGTTCCACTGGATTTTAATAACTGATTAACAAGAGTAGTTTTACCATGGTCAACGTGAGCAATAATTGCAATATTTCTTAGATTCATGTTATATACCTCCTCAAAAACGTTTATAAATATATCATATTTATAATCAATTTGCATTTATTAGAGACTGATTTTTATAGAAAATATATATTTTTTTATAAAATTAGTTTTAAAAGATAATAAAATATTTTTGAAGAAACTTTTAAAAAGTCTAGAAATTAGACAAAAACCCTTTAAAACTTGAATATTTTTTAAAAAAGCTGTTGAATAAATTAAACTTTAAATATTATATATTT
>CAMESA010000196.1 GCA_945935945.1 uncultured Mollicutes bacterium
TTATCCCCACTAAATTTCCACTGAGCCTTCATAACATTATAAATCAGCAGTTTAGCGTTATCGGATTTTTTTGAATCCTTTATAACGAAAAAGAGCCTTAAGAAAATCTTAAGACTCTTTTGCGGTGTGTACGAGGCTCGAACTCGTGACCCCATGCGTGACAGGCATGTATTCTAACCAACTGAACTAACACACCAAATGAAATAAGAAACAGTGGCGGTGTGTACGAGGCTCGAACTCGTGACCCCATGCGTGACAGGCATGTATTCTAACCAACTGAACTAACACACCAATTAAATTGTGCCGTTTCTTATTTGCGGTTGCAAAGGTACAATAAATATTCGTTTCCACCAAATATATCCCAAGTTTTTTTTGCTATAAAATGCAAAAAATGTGTCTTTATATGGCTTTTTGTAACCATGAAAATAATGGAATAAAAAGAAACGGCTCAAAATCAACATATTACATGCTAATTTTCGAGCCGCCTGTCAATAAGCTTATAGGTTGTTATTTTTTAATAATCATCATCATCTGAGACGTCTGCAGCCTCAAGGGTGAGTTCTTCAGGATTAGTATCGAATGTTGTACGATAACTTTCTTCGGTCAACTTATCATCATCGAAGGTGTCGTCATCGTCATCATCGTCATCGTTTTCATACTCATTCTCTGGCAAATCCTCGTCGTCATCGAGATTGTCATTATCATTATATTCGTCTTCTTCGTCGAATTTCATCTTTGGCTTTTCAACCTCAGGTTTCTCCTTTGCAAAGATCGCCTCTACCCAAGTGCCTTTAGCAATCTCAAGAACTTCGAAGCCGTCGTTTACCTTTTTCTCATATAGTCCACCTGGCTTGTGAAGTCTATCTTTAGGAAGGGTAGTGGTGCTGATATCGAAACCAGCCTGGATAATGTCTTGTATGCTTTGAGATAGAGAATCCCAGCCTCCGCCAAAATTGCGATCTATGACTTCAAGGAGTTTGGCTGCAGAGATATGTCTGATGTTCTCGTAAGTGAGGTCTGTAACTCGCAGGATAGCTTTTTTCTTAACTGCGAATTTAATCTTATTAGAGTCATCAATTCTAAGCACGCCAATTTTGAAATCGCGAGCTTCGTATTTCTTTATCACCTCAGGTTTATCTACCTTTACTTCTTCCATCTCGAAAGCGCTCTTGATGATGTCGGTATAGTGGCGGATATTATCCTTCAAGTCTGCATCTTTTTCGCCTGCTTCCCACAAACGAAAGATGTCGTTTTCCTGAAGTTCCCAAACGTTGCTTTTATTCAAAGTCTTTAGAGTTAAAGCTTTTTTATCTTTCATACAATTTTGGTTGTTATTAATATTTTTCTTTGTCTGCAAAAGTAAGTAATAATTTGTAAAATGCAAACTTTTTATGTGCAAAAAACAGTAGGGAATATAAAAAATATAGGTGTCGCATATATTTTACACGACACCTATATATATAATATGGTATAAATAGACCAAAACGGATGATTAACCGAGATACTTCATAAGGATTTTCACATTGCCACTTTCGCGGAGTTTTGCAATACTTTTCTCTCTAATCTGCCTTACTCTTTCGCGAGTGAGTCCGAGCTGGTCTCCAATTTCTTCAAGTCCCTTTTCGTGGCATCCTATTCCGAAGCATTCGCGTATGATGATGATTTCTCTTTCTTTCAGAACCTCGTTCAATACATTGTTTAGTTCAAGCGCCATACTTTCGTGGTCAACCATTCTGTCTGTTCGGCAGTCTTCGCCACTTGGCATAACATCTAGCATACAATTCTCTTCGCCATCTTGGAATGGAGCGTCAATACTAACATGATGTCCGTCTGCCATCATGCTTTGCCCAATTTTTTCTTGGTCTATATTTGTTGCTTCCGAAAGTTCGGCGATAGAAGGGCGTCGCTGATGTTCTTGTTCGAATTTGCTTATTTCGTGGTTTATTTTATTGAGCGAACCAACTTGGTTGAGAGGCAATCTTACTATTCTGCTTTGTTCGGCAATAGCCTGCAATATGCTCTGTCTGATCCACCATACGGCATAAGAGATAAACTTAAAGCCGCGAGTTTCGTCAAATTTCTGAGCTGCTTTGATAAGTCCTATATTTCCTTCGTCAATTAAGTCGGTAAGTGTCAAACCCTGATGTTGATATTGTTTTGCCACAGAAACTACGAAGCGTAAATTGGCAGTCACCAATCTATCCTTAGCTCTTTCTGCTTGTGGTCCTCCTTTTTTTATTATTTGTGCCAACTCTATCTCTTCATCAATAGAGATAAGAGGGGCACGACCAATTTCTACGAGATACTTATCCAGCGCCTCACTCGAACGGTTGGTGATGCTTTTTTGAATTTTTAGTTGTCTCATCTTGTTGTATTATCTAAAAAATGCTTGATAGTTGTGTCTTTAAGTAGGAAAAGACTTCAAACAAAGCAAAATTAAACAAAAATCAAGTGTAGTAGGAGTTTTATATACAATCTTTAACTTAATAAAACGAAAAAAGTCTAACCTTAATTGGTTAGACTTTCGTGCGTCCTTAGGGGCTCGAACCCTAGACCCACTGATTAAGAGTCAGTTGCTCTACCAACTGAGCTAAGGACGCGATCAGAAAACTCTTTTCCTAGAGTGGTGCGTCCTTAGGGGCTCGAACCCTAGACCCACTGATTAAGAGTCAGTTGCTCTA
>CAMESA010000197.1 GCA_945935945.1 uncultured Mollicutes bacterium
GAAGCGCATCGTAAAACTGGAATATCTCTTAGGCAAATCAATAAAATGAGGGGTAAATACAAAACCAAAGGTTATAATTATGATCGGATTACTGTACAATGTAAACCTATAACAATAAACAATGTAAAATATAAATCTAGAGCTAGGGCAATGAAAGAGCTTAAACTGACAAAATATCAGATCAATTGTTTAATTGATAAATATGGAGACATAATAAACATAGATTTAGATACATTAAGTCGTGCAAAAAGTGTATTGATCTAAGTTTTGTCTTTACTTTTCACATATTTTCTGCTATATAAGTCAAAACATAGGAGGAAACCTTGACTTATAAAAGTATTTACGAATTTTTGTTATGGGATAATTGCAATAATAACTGTAAATTTTGCTTTCAACGAAAAAATCCACGTTTGTTTAATCAAAATCAACGAAAAAAGATACTAGATGATACAATTTCGTTTATAAAAAGTGATAGATTTGAGAAAGGTAGCCATGTTTTGATATGTGGCGGTGAAATTTTTGATAAACCTAGTGATTTTCCTGATTTAAATGTATTTTTTGCACAAATTGATGGTCTTATGGCTGATGGGACCATAGATTTATTATACTTGAATACAAATTTAATATATGAAGATGTTTCTGGACTTTGTTTCGTTTTAGATATGATGAAAGATAAGTTTGATAGACTCAAATTTACAACTTCTTATGATTTATATGGTAGATTCAATAAAAAATTTGACGAAACATTATTTTTCATGAATTTGAAATGGTTAAAAGAACATTTTCCTAATTGTAACGTTGTAGTAAATACAATCTTAACCAAACAAACGTGCGAAAAAATCTTAAATGAAACGTTAAACCCAAGAGAGTTTATGAACAACTATCAATGTTGGGTCAATTTCGTTCCATATATTATTTACGATGAGTCTATGTCAGCTAGTAAAGGTGAAATTTTTGGTGCATTAGCTAAAATAGATACTATATGTCCAAACTACCTTGAACAATATATACCTAATATAACTATTGAACAGGAAAAGAAACTATACTATTATCAGAATGGCGAATATGTATATTGCTCTTGTGAACTTAGCGATTGTGGTCATGCGGTGAATTTTAAAAGATATTCAAAAGACGGTACATGTTTTTGTTGTGATTTAAAAAATGTCTTTGCAGGAAAATACTGATGATAGATTTGAATACATTGAAGCGAATGAATTATAACATTGTATTGACTTATAAGTGTAATCTTAATTGTCAGCATTGCTATAATACAAAAACGAATGAATCAATGTCAATTGATCTATTACATAAAGCCAATGAATTTATATGTAGACATATTAACTCACATACAATTGAAGTATTCGAAGTCCAATATATTGGTGGTGAAATAGGGATTTATGATCAAGAGTTGATTAAATCAAGTATAGAATATATAAAAGAAAATACAAAAGGTAAAACAGTTACATTTTTATATCAAACAAATTTAGCATATGATTTAACAAATTCACATAAAGAGGTATTGAACGTCGTTGATACAATAGGAACATCTTACGACTATACTGTTAGATTAAACGATATAGAAAAAAGAGTTCTATGGTTTATGAACTTGAAGTACCTGAATTCTATTGGGAAAAACATTGAACTAGTAATTACAAAAACAAGACCTTTAATTAAAAACATTACTCCAACAATGTTATTAGATTTTCTTATTGGAATGGATATACATAGGGTTGTTTTGAATTCTTGTATGATCACAAATGGTATAAATAAATTGTTAGCACCAAAAGGTGAAGAAGTTCGAGAATGGACATACCAATTGTTTCTGTTATATGAAAAACTGAAACAATTCTATAATTTGAGAATAAACGAGATAGAAAACACTATTGACTCTTACTATGGTAATAAAGAGTTTATACATTCTAGATTTTGTTCATTGGATAATTTAACTATACAACCTAACGGTGATATAACAACTTGCATTATAAATTCAGATAAAGTAGTAGATAATTTGTTAAATGGTAAGCGTGATTATACTTTAGAAGACGTGTTTAACATGGAACAAGTTTTACATGAAAATTGTATAAAGTGTAAATATCTTCGTTATTGTAACGGTGGTTGTCATAATCATCCTATAGACGAAACAGGCTGTGTAATTCCATATAAAATTTATGAGTATTTAAAAGCAAAGGAAACAATGAATGACTAATACGCTTGAAAATAAAAACAAATTTTTACAATATGAAATGTGGAAAGATTGTTGTATAGGGTGTAAGTTTTGTTGTAACAAGGGTCAACCAGATTTAGATAAAGCTGAATCGTTGAGATTTATTTTAGATAAACTTGATGATAAAGAAGTTTATGATTATAATGAGATAGGATTTATTGGTGGTGAGTTCTTTAATAGAGAGATTGAAGATGAAGAAGTTCGGAATCTTTTTTACAAAGTTTTTGAAAAGCTGTCTAAATTAACACATGTCGATCGAATTTATATCACAACTGCTTTGATTTATGATTGCAATAAATATTTGTTACCATTTTTAGATTATCTGAAAGCGTTGCGGATATTGAATAAGTGCTTATTGTGTAGTTCATATGATGTTGCCTATAGGTTTTATACAGAAGAAAGAAGATTGTTGTGGGAAAACAATGTTCTGATGTTGCACGAGTTATATC
>CAMESA010000198.1 GCA_945935945.1 uncultured Mollicutes bacterium
TGCAGGTGCTTCTAAAAGTGCAACATTTCCACACATATCAAAACGTGCATTATCGCCTCCACCTGTCATGAGTGGATCTGTGATTTTTAATAAATCAAATTTACCATACAAAATTCCAATTCCTGTTGGACCGCACATTTTATGTGCACTTGCTGTTAAGAAATCACAATCTAAATCTTTTACATCAATTTTCATGTGAGGCATGCTTTGAGCAGCATCACAAACAAGAATTGCACCATATTCGTGAGCAATTTTTGATAATTCTTTTATATCGTTTTTAAAGCCAAGAACATTAGTAATTTGAGCAACACTAACAACTTTTACGTTTTTATTCATCACTTTTCTTAAATTTTCAGGTGTTAAACGACCATCTTCATCTAAAGGAATGTAATTAATTTTAGCTTTTGTAACTTCGCTTACCTTAAACCAAGGTAAAACATTTGATGCATGCTCAGCTTCGGTTAATAAAATTTCATCGTTTTCTGTTAAAAATTTAATTCCATAGCCATAAGCAACGATATTCATTGACATTGAACAACCGCTTGTGAATACGATTTCACCTTTTTTAGCGTTAATAAAATCAGCAATTTTTTGTCGAATTTTATCGACATTTGTATCAACTTTATATGCTAAATCGTAATCGCCACGATGTGAATTTGCGCATTCATTTAAATAATAATTTGATGATGCTTCAATGACTGAATATGGCTTGAAAGTTGTTGCTGCATTATCAAAATAAATCAATGGTTTTCCATTAAATGAATGTTTATTTCCATCGAGCATTGGAAAATCTTTTCTTATTTTATTTACATCAAAACTCATAATTCACCTTTAATTTTTTCACTAATTTCACTAGCATTTTGTTCATCAAAATAGGCTGAAATTGGATTTAAATATCCTTCAACAATTAGTTTTCTAGCTTCATCTTCGCTTATTCCTCTACTCATTAAATAGAAGATATGATTTTCATTTAAATTGCCAATTGAACATGCGTGACTTGCTTCAATATCATCACAATCAATTTTTAAAATCGGGTTAGCTGTAGCCTTACTTTTTTCATCAAAAAGTATACCTTTTATTTTTTGATTTGCCTTTGATTTTATGGAATTTTTTTCAATATGAGAGATGCCATTTATTGATACAAAAGCTTCGTTTTCGCAGACTAAATATCCCTCTAAATTTGATGAAGTTTTATTACCAATATGATCAAAAGAAATGTTGTATTTTTTGATTGAATCTTCTTTTGCTAAAGTAGCAAATTTAAAGCTTGAATTTGCACCATCACCATAGAGAATAATATTACTCTTAATACTTGTATTTTTGCTTGAAAAATCAGCAAAAACCGCATCAAATGATGAAAATTCATCTAAATTTGCTAAAATTTCTAATTTTTCAGAACTGTTTTTATAGAAAATTCTGAGCATTACTTTTGCATATTTTTGAACAAAAAAAGTTAGTAAATTTGTATCTTCATTTATTAATAAATCGATAGTAATATTTACATTTTTTTTGACGTTAATTATTGGATTTTTTTCACTTGTTAGATCTAGTAAAAAATTGCCATTTTTTTCAATAATAATATCATTAATCATTTTAAAAATTACCTTTTTGCTCCACACACACCAAGTGAAATTTTTTGAAGATTTTCATCTTCTTTAAAATCAATATTTTTCTCGACTTTTAACCATTCATATCCTTCTTTATCGATACGTTTGTATAGATCAATGCCACCTTCAATTGCTACTTTTCCGTTTATAATAACTGCTGTTCTTGTAGGCTTAATTAATTCAAAAAGACGAGCGTAATGTGAAATAACAATGAAACCAGTGTGTTTTTCTTCGAATTGTTTTTTGATACATTCGCTAACGATGTTAATTGCATCGACATCTAAACCGCTATCGATTTCATCAAGCATTGCAATTTTTGGATTTAGAACTAACATTTGTAAAATTTCATTTCTTTTCTTTTCGCCACCACTAAATCCATCATTGAGACTTCTATTAAACATTTCAAAAGGTATTTGAACTTCTTTACTCGCTTTATCTAATGTTTTGTAAAATTGCCCTAATGAAATTCTTTTTTCTGATTTTTGATTTAATGCGGTCTTTAAAAAATCAGATGAAATTACGCCTGGAATCTCACTTGGATTTTGAAAAGCTAAAAATAAACCATTTTTTGCTCTTTCATCAACTTTCATATTTAAAACATCGTTTCCATCGAGTTCTATTGAACCTTCAGTGATTTTATATCTTGGATTACCCATAATTGCGTTAAATAAAGTTGATTTTCCATTTCCGTTTGGGCCAAGTAAAGCAACAATTTCACCTTCTTCGATGGTGAGATTTATGCCTTTTAATATTTCTTTATCTTCAACACTAACGTGTAAATTTTTAATAACAAGTTTACTCATAGTCAAAATCTCCGCTCAATATATTAAACTATCAACCGAGAAATTTTAAACAATATGATAAAAGAAATCCAAAAAAGTAATAAAAAATATTCAAAAAGCAAATTAGAAACGTTTTGCTAGCTAAAAATTGGTATTTATTAACTGAAAAAAAATAAAAGTATTGAGTTATTTATACTTATAGTATAAAATAAATCTCGCTATTTGATTGAGCAAAATTTTTTTATTGAAAGGAAACGAACATGA
>CAMESA010000199.1 GCA_945935945.1 uncultured Mollicutes bacterium
AAATCGAGAAATCACCATGTGGGTGAAAACGACCCATGACATCGCCAACAATCTTTGCGCATTTTCTTGTTTGCTTTTCAAAAGTATTTCCGGTTTGGAACATACTATAAATAATTCTACGTTGAACAGGTTTTAAACCATCTCTAACATCTGGAATTGCTCTATCTTGAATGACATATTTTGCATAAACAGCATATCTATCGCCCATGATTCCATCGAGTGATTCGCTATTAATATTTTCAATAATAGGAGCTTCTTCAATAACTTTTTTAGCCATATTAATGCTTTACCTCCTCGATAAATTCATCTTGTTCGTTAAAATCAACGTTTTGTTCAAGCCATTTTTTACGTTTATCAGCATCTTTGCCCATTAAAACAGCGATTTTATTTTCAACGCTTAATGGATCGCCAATATTTACTTGAATTAATAATCTATTTTTAGGGTTCATTGTAGTGTTTCTAAGTTGAGTATCACTCATTTCACCTAATCCTTTGTAACGTGCAACTTTATAGCCAGCGCCAATTTTTTGCTTTGCTTCATTTAATCCAATATTATCCCAAGCATAAGTTTCTGTAGTTTTTCCTTTACTATCAGTTTTAAAAATTCGATATAAAGGAGGCACAGCAACATATACCTTGCCTTCTGTAATTAATGGCCTCATGTAATTATAAAAGAAAGTTAAAAGTAAAGTTTGAATATGAGCACCATCAGTGTCAGCATCGGTCATGATGATAATTTTTCCATAATGTGACTCTTCGATATCAAAATTTGGTCCAACACCAGCACCAATTGTGTTAATAATTGTTGCAAATTCAGTATTTTGCAAGATTTTATCCATAGTTAAACTATCAGTATTTAGAGGTTTTCCTCTTAATGGCAAAATAGCTTGATATCTTGGATCTCTTCCTTTTTTAGCCGTTCCACCAGCAGAATCACCTTCAACAATAAAAAGTTCGTTTTTATCAAATTCTTTACTTTGTGCTGGAGTTAGCTTATCGCTTAAAAGAATTTGTTCTTTTGCTTTTTTATGATTTCTTGCTTCATCTTTTGCTTTTCTTGCTGCAAGACGAGCATTCATTGAATCTTGACATTTTTTTATAAGTTTAACGGCAAATTCTTTATTTTCGTTTAAATAATATGAAAATTTTGAATAAACTAGGTTATTTACAATGCTCATAGCTTGTTGAGTTCCTAATTTGCCTTTTGTTTGACCTTCAAATTCAAGAATTGATTCAGGCAAACGCAAAGAAATTATTGCTGTCAAGCCTTCTCTGATATCGCTGCCCTCAAGTTTTTGCTTATTTCTCAATAAATTATTGTTTTCAGCGTAATCGTTAACAGCTCTAGTTATGCCTAATCTAAAACCAGTTTCATGTGTTCCGCCATCTCCAGTATGTACATTATTTACATAACTTCTGATTGTTTCGTTGTAGTCGTTGTAACAATATTGAAGTGCAATTTCTACATTGATTTCGTTTGAAGTATCTTCAAATGTAAAAACTGGACCAATTTTAATCTTTGATTGATTAAGTTCTTCAACGTATTCTTTCAATCCGTTTTCATAATAAAACTCATCTTTGTTGTTTGTTCTTTCATCTATAAGTAAAAATCTAACTTTTTTAAGCAAAAATGCGCTTTCTTGAAGATGACTTTTGATACGATCGTAACTAAATTCAACTGTTGAAAAGATTTTTGGATCAGGTTTAAAGCGCACCGTTGTTCCATGTTTGTATGTGTTACCTAAAACTTCAAGTTTTCCAACCTTTTTTCCACCATTTTCGAATCTAATATGATTAATCTTACCATCATTACATACTGTAACATCACAATATACACTTAAAGCGTTGGTTACAGAGCTTCCAACACCATGCAAACCAGCACTAGATTTATATGCTGTATCTGAAAATTTACCACCACTATGTAAAGTAGTAAAAATTAATTGAATTGCAGGTATTCCTGTTGCTTTGTGTATATCACAAGGAATTCCTCTACCTTCATCTTGAACCGAACATGATCCATCTTTGTGAAGAGTAACGGTGATTTTATCACCATAGCCATTTAATGCTTCATCAACTGCATTATCTACAATTTCCCATACTAAATGATGTAAACCAGTTGCATTTGTGCTTCCGATATACATTGCAGGTCTTTTTCTAACACCTTCTAGACCTTCTAATAATTCAATATTACTTGCGTTATAATTTTCCATAAACATTAATCCGAAATGTATTTTAACATAAAAATTGGTCTCTAAAAATGCAAAAATTGCTTTTAATATAAATATTAAAATCAAAAAAATCTAAGATTTCATTTTTTGATATTCATAAATAAAAAGATATAGACTTTATTTCTTTTGTTGTAGAATATGTCCATGGGATTTTTTAGGGTATTAGTCTTATTAGGTTGTTTGACACTTGGATATCTTCTTGGATCGATTCCAAATAGTGTCATAATTTGTAAAGTTTTCTATCATGTTGATCCAAGGGAGTTAGGTAGCCATAATCCTGGTGGGACTAATGTAGGAAGAGTTGTTTCGAAGAAGGCTGGATTAATTACTATCATTCTAGATATGCTGAAATTAATGATACCTTTTATAGGAACTTTCTTATTTTTTACATATTTTGAACCAGCAAGAGAC
>CAMESA010000200.1 GCA_945935945.1 uncultured Mollicutes bacterium
AAAGATACAATGACAGGCCATTGGGAAATGATGGGAATTCTAACAACAAAGCCATTTCAAACTTTTACAGATACAGGTTTTCCAAAAGAATTAATTGATGAACTAGAAAAACGTACTGGTCATAAAATTATTGGGAACAAGAGTGCAAGTGGAACAGAAATTTTAAAAGAATTAGGCGAAGAATCAATCCGTGACAATTCTTTAATTGTTTATACAAGTAGTGATTCAGTTTTACAAATTTGTGGCCATGAAAAATATTTAGGTCTAGACAAATTATATGAATATTGTGAAATTGCACGTGAACTTTGTATGAAACCTGAATGGTTTGTTGGAAGAGTTATTGCAAGACCTTATGTTGGTGAAAATAAAAACGAATTTAAGAGAACACCAAATAGACACGACTACACAGTTTCACCAAGTGGTAGAACTGTAATGGAAATTTTGAAAGAAAAAGGTTATTCAGTTAATTGTGTTGGGAAAATCAACGATATTTTTAACGGAGTAGGTGTTACAAGTACCGTTCATACAGTTTCAAATAGTGATGGAATGGCAAAAACATTAGATTTGGTTAAGGATTCTAACTTCAAAGAAGGTTTATGCTTTGTAAATTTAGTTGAATTTGACAGTGAATATGGCCATAGAAGAAATCCTGTTGGTTATGGAAAAGCACTTGAAACATTTGATAAAGAATTAGACGTACTTATCAAGAATTTACGTGAAAATGATTTATTAATGATAACAGCAGATCATGGAAACGATCCAACTTGGGCTGGAACAGATCATACACGTGAAAAAGTCCCATTGATTATTTATTCAAAACTTATTAATGATGGTAAAAAATTGGAAGATAGAAATTCTTTCGCTGATATAGGAGATACTATTCTTAAAAATTTCAACTTAACTAAAGAAGAAGGTATGATCGGCGAAGCAATTGAAGAAGTTATTAGATAATTATGAGAAGTATTTATAGAATTTTAGCACTTTCATGTGCATGTTTTAGTTTTGCATCATGTGCAAAAAGCAGCAATACAATAAAAACTAGTTTAATTATACCAAGCGGTGCACCAACTCTTGCTGCTTATAAAATTTTAACAAACTCTGATGTTTTTGATGCTGAAGTAAGAGCCGATGCAACAACAATTCCTGCAGAATTTTCACTTGGAAATGCTAATTTCATCGTTTTTGATTCTATTAATGGTTCCAATATATTAAGCAAACAAGGTGAAAATTCTAAATATGAATACGTAAAAATGCTAACTGGAGGAAATTTTCATCTTTTAGCTTTTAATAAAGATACAATTGACATAAAAGATGAAGATGTTGTTTATGGTTTTATGAGTAACTCAACACCAGGAAAATTATTTAGAGCAATCTATGGGGAAATTGGCTTTGATCAAAATTTTGATGGTGTAAGTGGTGTTAGAGACAGCTTACTTCAAATGAATGAAAATTATGAAGTTAATGGTGTAAAAGTGGACTATGCAGTTGTTGCAGAGCCTGTTTCAACAGCAATAAAGTCAAAACTAAGCGCTAAAAACTTAAAAATAACCGATATTAATCTTCAAAGTAAATTTAACGAAGTCAAAGAAGAATGGAAATTAGATTACATTTGCCAAGCTGGTTTGTTTGTAAATAAAGAATTTAAAAATTCAAATCCTAATGAATATTCAGCATTTATGAATGAAATAAATTCCGGAATTTCAAGTTTATTCACATCGTTAGATACAGTAATTGCTACTTTTGAAGAAAAATTTGAAGATGATGCTTCATTTACTGCCAAATTTGGCTTTGCTAAAACCTTAGTTAAGGGTGTTCAAGGCGAAAATTCTTCAAAGAATGGCTTTGGAATAGTTCCAAACGAAGTAGAAATTAGAGTAGAAGACATTACAACTTTCTCATCCTTATTATAATAATGAAGATATTTCCTTTTCTTAAAAAATATTCGAAATATATTTATGAATCATTAGGCGTAATTTTTCTTCTAGTTTTAGTTGAAATTATTGCAATTTTAATAAATGATCCATTACTTTTTCCTGGAATTGATAAAATTTTCCTTGGATTAGGTACAATTATGTCAAATAAATCTTTTTATTTGGCTTTTTTTGAATCTTTTTTAAGAACATTTATTGCTATTTTTTCTTCATTTATATTGGCTTTTGTTTTGGGGTTGATTGCAGGGTTATTTTCTAAAGTAAAATATTTTTTATCACCTCTTGTAGGTTTGTTAAAATTAGCTCCAACGCCTTGCATCGTTTTTGTTTTATTTCTTGTGTCAAAAGGTGATGCCTACATTACATCACTAGTTATTACATTTTTGGTTGTTTTTCCTATTTTATATCAATCTTTTGTTAGTGGAATTGAAAATATTGATCCTTATATTAAATCTTCTTTAGTCATTGAAGGATTTTATACAAGAAAAACAATTTTTAATGTCATTGTTCCTCAAGCTAGCCCATATCTTTTATTAGGAGTGCTAAATTCACTAGCTTTAGGCGTTAAGGTATCTATTGTTAGCGAAATACTTGTTGGCAGTGATTCAATATGGGGATTAGGTCGATTAATCTATGCATATAAAATTGATGCAAATTTCGATTTAATGATCGCAATGA
>CAMESA010000201.1 GCA_945935945.1 uncultured Mollicutes bacterium
CCAAGTCCAAAATTAATATGTTGTGCTATCGAAGTGTCTTGAATTGACGTATACGTAATATCCACATTTTCTGCGGATATCTATATTATTCAAGAATGTGAAAATCCGTATGACAGCATGGATTTAGACTACAAAAAATTTGCTGATAATTGTTTTTGGATTGGGAAAAACAAAAATAAAGGTTTGGGTGTTTTTGGGGAAAAAAACGTTTTATTAGAAAAACTAAATTGGAATGAGATTTGTTTAAAATTGTTTTTACCTATTAAAGTGAATAATTCTTTCGATATTTTAGCTGTTTGGACACAAAATCCATATATTGAAGAATATTATATTTATCAATATTTAAACAAAGAGAAGTATAACGACAAGACAATTGTTTTTGGAGACTTTAATAGCAATCAAAAATTTGACAAAAAATATGCAACAAGAAAAGAACGAGGACATATGGCATGTGTTAATGAGTTAAAACAATGGGGCTTAGAAGATGCTTATCATTATGTAACTAAAGAAGCACAAGGATGTGAGACACAGAATACTTTTTATTTATACCGTCACTTAGACAAAGGCTTTCATATAGACCATTGCTTTCTAAATCCCAAACGTTTATCAAATTATAGAGTTTTAGATGAAAAGTATTGGCTTACTTATTCTGATCACATGCCTTGTGTTTTAGAAATTAAGTTTTAGGAATTCCATTTACGAATAAGTTAGGTGACACTATAAATAGTATTGCCTTTTTTCTTTGCTTTATAGCAGTTTCTTACTATTTAAATAAGTTGACAATTTGAAATTCGTAGTGAATTCGAATCGATGAGCTAGAATTCAATCAATTAACCGAAAAAGTATATAAAATATCACCCTAAAGCGAAGTTAGTTAAATTTATTCTTAAGTCAAATCGTTAAATTACTGAAATCATTAATAGATTTAAACTGAGCATTTTTTGTAACGTCAAAATAACTGCGCAGTATATATTGATAAATTTTAATTGAATCAATTTATAATAAACTGAGCAAAATTATTGATTTTTAGAAAATTGCGCAGTATACTTCCGTTGAATTATGGGGTGAATCTATGATCGTTCGTGAAAAATATCTAAAAGAAATCAGGCCTTTTTATGACAGTGATTTAGTAAAGATAATTACTGGGATAAGAAGATGTGGAAAATCTGTCATTTTAAAAACTATATATGACGAAATAGCTAAGATTACCGACAATATAATATATTTAGATTTTGAAGATGCCTTTAATTTAAAAAAGGCTGGTTCAGTTGAATTATTATTAAGTTATGTTGATCAAAATAGAAATGAAGGAAAATGTTATATATTTTTAGATGAAGTTCAAAACGTGAAAGATTGGGCGATAGCCGTTAAAACTCTTAGACTTCATAATAATTCAGTTTTCATTTCAGGATCAAATTCAAAACTCTTATCTAAAGAGTTTGCTACCGAATTATCAGGCAGATACGTTTCCTTTAGAATTAGGCCATTTGTATATAAAGAAATTATTGAGTATTCTAAGCAGATAGGAAAAACTATTAGTACCACTGATTACCTAATTTGGGGAGGATTTCCAAAAAGATTCGACATGGAAAATAGTGAATCAACAGTTAGGTATTTAAAAGATTTAGAAGATACCATCGTTATTAAAGATTTGATTAAGAGATATAAAATTAAAAAGCCTGATTTATTTATAAAATTTGTAAATTTTGTTTTAAGAAATAATTCTAGAATATTATCTGCTAGATCAATTCATAAATATTTAGTAGGGCAAGGCGTTGAATGTTCATCAAATACAATTTTAGGTTATATGCACTATCTAAAAGAAGCGTATGTAATAGAAGAATTACCACAATATTCAACTAAAGTAAAAAGGGAATTAAATTATAATCCTAAAGTATATAATTCTGATGTTTGTTTTAATTCGTTAAAAGTAGACAATAAAAGATATGATTTAGACCATAATTTAGAAAACATTGTATATAATGAGCTTGAATATATGGGTTACGATTTAAAAGTTTTTGATAGCAAAGGAAAAGAAATTGATTTTATTGCAATGAAGAACGGAAAAACATATTTTGTTCAAACCGCATATAGTGTTGTAGATGAAAAAGCATATAAAAGAGAATTTGGTGCGTTTGCTGATTTAGATAATAGCAATCAAAAAATATTAATAACTAATGATGCTATTGATTATTCAACATCTACAGTACGTCATATTAAGCTTGACGATTTCTTATTAATGGAAGAATTATAAACTTCAAATATTTTTTCAGTATTCAAATAGATGATAGTGTATAACATATCACCCTAAAACGAAGTTAGTTAAACTCATTCTTAAGTCAAATCGTTAATAGATTTAAACTGAGCATTTTTTGTAACAGTAAAATAATTGCGCAGTATAGTTACATTAAATATGATGCTAAACTACGAATGCTTGTAAAAAATATCTTAAAGAAATTAAAATTTGAAACTAAATTTATTAAAATGTTTCACATAGTTATTTTTTAATAGAAGTGTTTACAAAAAGGTTGGTAATTTTGTGGTTTTGTAACCAACCTTTTTT
>CAMESA010000202.1 GCA_945935945.1 uncultured Mollicutes bacterium
TACAAATAGCAACAATGAAGAAGTTGAAGTTCGTGGCGATTTTATAAATAGTCCACTAATTAACAACTACGCTCATCCATATGTTAAATACATGGATTATTCAGAAGAATTTGAAGATGGCGAGGTTCCGACTAAGACAAAACTCAATAATTTAGCGACTAAAGAGTATACGATCAATAAGATTGACATTCCTAAGTGCAATTACAAAATCGAGTTTATTCCATTATCTAAATGCGCCGGATATGAGGGATTAGAAGATCGTATTAATTTATGTGATGTCGTGACAGTTAAAGACTCGCGTTATAACATCGATACACAAGCAAAAGTTATTAAGGTTGTATTTGATGCATTAAGAGGGCGCTACGATAGTATGGAGTTAGGTGAACCTAGAACGACTTTAGGTGACATCATTGGAGGAACAGGAGATGGACCGACGCAAGGACCACCAGGACCGCCGGGGCCACAAGGACCAGCAGGTGCTGACGGAAGTATCGGAGATTTCCCTCAATCGCTTCCAGCTGTACCACAAATCACCGCTAAAGTTTACGGATTTGCTAACATCGAAATCTCGTGGACGTTTGAAAATAAAGTTTATTACTCATATGAACTGTACGCATCAAAAACAAAAGGATTCGTCCCTAATACGTTCAATTTAATCTTCAGTGGACAAGCCAGCACATACTTATATCAAGCGGAACCTAATGAAACATGGTATTTCAGAGCGTGTGCTTTAAATACACATGGACAACGTACTGAATTTAGTGAAGAAGTTGAGGTAAGTACCGTTAAAATATCAGATTTAAGCAACTACGTTGAAGCAGCGGCGATTGGCGATGCTTTAATTGGTGAATTAAATCTTGGGCGTGGGTGGTACGGCGAGTTAAGGGGTAACTATATCGACGCTAAACAAATGAGCGTCACAGATGGAAACGGTAAAAGAACACTAGACATTGACTCGTTCGGAAATGTTAATTTAGATGTCGCTAAGTTTGTAGTAAGGACTACGAACGGAGCGTACACCGTGTATGATAATAGCGGTATGAGCGCATTTAATAACGACGGCGATCAAACATTAGGTATACATAATGGGGGGTTAACGTTCCATCCGTGGAATACAAACCGATTAGGTGCCTATGTGACGCAATCTTCACTTTGGAGCGGAGACCAAGCAGCGAATGGATTAGCTTTATCGACAACGGCTAACGGAACGTATGTGTCAATTGGAACAAGCACTTTATCAGATCCTAATTCGATATTAAACATGGAACAAGCTTTGACTATATCTGCTAGCGATAATTTCCAACCACAGGGCATTAACTTTTGGAAAAACGTTCACGCTCATGGTTACGGAATCCGTCAACTATCTCACTTAGATTTAGCCGGAAGTTCGCCAATTAGATTTGATTATTTGAATAATTCACCGTCGATTATTTATGAAGCAATTGACAACGGTCATAGTTTGTATGTCATGGGTGGGTATCAAATGCATCTAGGTGTAATGGAAGGGAACGGAACACCTCATGGTGTGATATGGATGAAAAATAAAACAGATACGCATTCATATACGCATTGGGATTTTCATAACTACACAATGTACAACATGAAAACTGCTAGTAGTTATGTAAATGTCGCATCTAGAAAAGTTGCCGAATCATATGGTATTGAAAGCAATGTAGATGGCATCAGATATATTTATAAAGATATTAAATTAGTTAATGGGAAGGCAGTTAGGAATATCCCATCGGCATACGCCGGAGCGACATATGATATTGTCTCTATCGTCTGTAAAGGAAAAGGCCAAGCATGGATTGAAGTTGAAGATTTAGATAGATTCGAAATCAATGGTGACTGCACATCGGTAAATGTTGAGATCATTATTCATCCGCATATTCCTTCGATGGTCACGATGTCAGCGAATTTAGAAGAAGGTCCAATTCTAGAATTACCTAAAATACTCGATGGAGAAGTGGCCCCATTAATTAAAAATCATAACGCCGTACCGCGTAAAAACACCTAGAAGGAGGATTGTAATGTATAAACGAGATATTTATTTAGATATTGATGATAATTTGAATAATTATATTAAAAGCGTGGAATTGGATAGCAATAGTCGAGTTTGGCACTTTCATTTGACGGTCGATTATGAACCGTTAGATTTGACCGGAAAAAGTGTTCACTTCATAGCCGAAAAACCGGATAAAACAAATGTTTTAAATGATTGCAAGATTGTAGATGCCGAAAAAGGTGTCGTTGAGGTTAAGTTAACACGACAAGTAAATGCTATTCCAGGGTATGTTAAGTGTTTGCTAAAAATCATTGGCGATGAAGGATTTGTATTAAAAACTAAAACCTTTGTTGTTGATGTTAGTAAAACGTTGTCCGATGACGCCGTTGTATCGTCAGATGAATTTGGCGCTTTAGAGGTTGCTTTGGGCAAGGTGCAAGACATCGATAATCGATTCGCTCAAACTAATGCACAATTGTCTAAGATTTTTAACAAAATAGTCGAAATAAATGTTCGTGATTTTGGTGCTAAAGGTGACGGAGTAACAGATGACT
>CAMESA010000203.1 GCA_945935945.1 uncultured Mollicutes bacterium
ATTGGATGATGTCAAAGAATTAATCAATCAAATGGTGGTATATCCATTTAAATATAAGGAAATATATAAGGCATTTAATAGGGATTCTGGTGGGGGAATTCTTTTATATGGAGCTCCAGGAACTGGTAAGACTATGATTGCAAAGGCAATTGCAAACGAAATTGATGCAGAATTCTATTCGATTAAGTGTTCAGATATTGCTTCGAAATGGTATGGAGAATCTGCAAGAAACATTAAAAAATTATTTGATAAAGCTAGAAGCCATGAACGTTCAATCATATTCTTTGATGAGTTTGATTCGTTAGGTTCTACCAGGGATCATGGTAACTATAATACAGTCAATATGGTTGTATCAGAATTACTATCTCAAATCGATGGTTTCGAATCAAAGAAAAATACAGTGTTATTAATTGCGTCTACAAACAAGCCTTGGAATATTGATTCAGCTCTTTTAAGATCTGGTAGATTTAATAAAAAGATTTATATTGGATTGCCTAATAAGATATCTAGGATTAATCTTTTAATTCATGAACTTAAAGATTCGCCTTTGTCGAAGGTAGACCTTGAAAGCATTTCTGAAAAGACTGAAGGATATAGCAGTGCAGACATTGTTGAGTTATGCAATGAAACGAAGGATATTGCTATAAAAAGAAGTATTCAAATGAATCAGATTTCACCGATAAATCAAAAAGATTTAATAAAAGCTTTGTCTATGGTATCTTCTACTATTGTTAAGGATGAATTAGATAGACTCGCTAATTTTACTTTATAGAAATAATAAATGGAACGAAGATGTTGATTACATGATTTACTATTTGTAATGCTGTTAATTTTAATGCTGTTAGTATTAAAACTTCTAAAAACACTATTTCAGTGTTGAAAACAAAATAATTTAATTAACCATCTATTTTTCATAAAACAATGGGGAAATAGATGGTTTTTCAATGATAAAATGAATTCACTTTAGTCGGCAAATTCACAAAGAGCGATATTATGGAATTGTTTCCTGAGATTGGTAGAGAATCTGTTGAAAATGCACTTATAAGGAAGAAAATAGTAATTATAAGGATAATTGGTTTGTTGAGTATACCGATAAATAGTTAGGAAAGATTTATGGATGCTCAATACTAAAAAGTAAATTTAACAAATGGATCATTGGAGGAATGAAATGATGGATAATAATAAAGAAATTTTAAAAGAAGTTCAATCACAAATATCTTTCTTTGATAATAAGGCTAGTATTCTTTTATCAGTAGTTGGTATTATTTTTGCTCTTACATTATCGTTCTTAGATGTATTTCATTCTGAATTCTTTCTAGGTAAAGATACCACATTCAGAAATTTTTATATTTTACTTTTTATATGTTATATCTTGATAACTCTAACGTTAATTATTTTCTTAATTTTAGTAATTTTGCCAAGAAAACATAATAGAAAAGAAAAATATCCAAATTATTATTTAGATATTAAGGACTTATCTAAGCAAGATTTAAAAGATGCAATAAAAAGATATAGTGAAGAAGATGATATGATTTTAGAACAAATTAAAATAAATGCTGAGATTTGTATGAAAAAACATAAGTGTTTAAAATTAGGTATAATTTTTTTCATACCATTCATCATTTGCATTGTTGCAATGATTTTGATGACTATGTTTGCATAAAATGATTTTATGCTTAAATAATCGAATTATTTATAGAGGTAATCGTTGTGTAATTGTTAATAATTTTTTATCTGAGAGTTAATTTTGTAAAAAAACTTTCAATATTGATTATACAGAAATCTATAAGTTACTAAATTACTTATTTGGTGTTAATATAAATATAAATAGTATAGGAGTTTTAAGTGAAAATTAAGTTATTCACAGACGCATTAGATTCTAGATTTGAAACTTTATTAAGGAATATTAAATCCAAAAGTAATTCGTTTTATGATTCTTATTTGGATTTATTAGAAGAAACAATTAAATATTTCTTAACTGAAAACAATATTGCTTTTGATGAGTCTAGGACATGCGGATTTATAGTTAAAACAGACGAAGTAAAGGATTTCTTTTCTAATAAACTCAAATTAGATGATTTTACTTATAATAAACTCCCTGACTACATAAAGAAATGTAATGATCATAAACATAAAAAAGAAAAGAATCTTCAAATTGAAGGAGTCACTAATTTCTTAAAGGTTTATTTCGATTTGCTTAATTATTATTTGGATTTTATTAAAGGTTTGAGAATTGAATTCGATTCGAATTATTTTAGTTCAATCTTTGGTGAAACCGAAAGGTTAAATAATGAATATAGATTAGAAGTAAAAAAATTAAGAGATGAGTTAAAAGAATCTTATGAAGCCAATAAACTTTCTGAGCAGGATATTGCCCAATATACAACATTAGTATCTTTAAAAGATCTAGAGCTTTTAAATTTAGATGAACAAAATCAAAAACTTCAAGCTCAAATCAGTATATTAAAAGATATTAAACTTAACTCTATGGAAGAAAAATTAAATAAAACTATTGATATGCTTAATAACATGCAAGATTATTTG
>CAMESA010000204.1 GCA_945935945.1 uncultured Mollicutes bacterium
TTTTTAGATAAGAAGCTCGAGTATGTTAGAAAAATGATCAAAGGCGAAATCAAAGATGAACGTGTACTACCTTGGCTTTACACTCAAGATTCAGTTGATGAAATCTATAGTGATTCATCTTCCTGGCAAAAGTCTAATCCATCATTAGGAATGGTAAAAACTAAAGCTTACTTAGAAGATTTAATGAACAAAGCAAAGAATGATTTATCAACTAGACTTACGATGCTTTGTAAAGACTTTAATATTAAGCAACTTGAGTCTGGTTCTTGGTTAACTTTTGATGACTTAAATAACGAGACAAAATTTGACATTGAACTCCTACGTGATTCATACGCCTTTGCTGGTGTAGATCTTTCTTCAACAACCGATTTAACTGCGGCAGTGATATGCGTCATAAAAGATGGCAAAAAATACGTTATTCCACACTTTTTTATGCCAAGTGATGTCGTTAATAAAAGAGTAGAGGAAGACAATGTTCCTTACGATATTTGGATTAAGAGAGGATTTATTACATTAACAGAAGGAAGCAAGAATGATTTTTCAAAAGTTACTGAGTGGTTTCTTTCAATTGTTAGAACTTATGATATTCGTCCTTTATGGGTAGGATATGATCCATGGAATTCTCAATATTGGGTTGATGAAATGGAAGAATCTGGCTTTACTTTAGAAAAAATAAGACAGGGTGTTTTTACTCTTTCTGAACCAATGAAACAACTAGAAGCGGATTTAAAAAATAAGGTGGTTATCTATGATAACAATCCTGTTCTTAAATGGTGCTTGGCTAACACTCAAGCCAAAGTTGATATAAATGGCAATATTCAGCCATGCAAACTTAATTCAAAATTTAAGCGTATTGATGGAGCTGTTGCTTTAATCATTGCTTATGCAGTTTTGAATAAGTATGTGAAGGAATATGAAAACATGCAGAGTTAGGAGGTGGCAAGATGGGATTATTTACTAGAAAAAAGAAATCTCAAGAGACAGTGTCAGGTTTCAAACTTATACACGACCTTAAGGTTCCTTTAGTGCCATTTGGTGAAAATATCATGAAAAGCGATGTTGTAATGATCTCAGTTGATCGAGTCGCTTCTCAATGTGCCAAGTTAAAAGCAAGATATATAAAAGTTGATGAAAAGGGAGTTCAATCCGAAAAAAACGGAAGACTCTCTTTTTTACTTAAGCATCAACCAAACAAACTAATGACTCCTTATCAATTCATTTATAAGGTAGTTTCACTTTTGCTATTAAACAATAATGCTTTTGTCTATCCAGTTTATGATAAAGAAACATTAGAAATAGAAAAACTTGTCCCATTAAATCCAACGATTGTTGAGCCTCTAGAATATACAAATAACGAACACACTTATAAGTTATATTTTGAAGATGGACAAGTCTATGAAATCCCAATTGAAAACATCATTCATTTAAAAAGGTTTTATTCAAAGAGTGATTTCTTTGGTGGAAATAACGCAGTAAGTGAACATGATGCATTACTAAAGACTCTTAAAACAAATGATGCTTTAATTCAGGGAGTTCAAAACGCTATTAATTCCTCTTTCCAAATCAAAGGTATTCTTAAGATTAATGGAATGCTAAAAGAAGCAGATAAAAATAAGCAAATAGAGGAATTCACTAGAGCGGTTAAAAAAGCTGAAACAACTGATTCATCGATTATTCCAATGGATGCGAAGGCGGATTATACACCTTTGACTACTGAACCAAAACTAGTTGATGAACCAACGCTCCATTTTATTCAATCAAAGATTCTAGATTATTTTGGAGTCAGTGAAGCGATATTTAATAACTCATATAACGAAGATCAATTTAATGCTTTCTATGAAGCAACAGTAGAGCCTATTGCTATTCAACTTAGCGAGGCTTTTTCTTTAGGACTATTAACTAATAACCAATTAGAACGTGGTGAAGAGATTATTTTCTTTTCTGAACGACTTCAATACGCATCCTGGAACACCAAAGTAGGAGCGATTGAAAAGTTAATGGGACTAGGAATTATGAGTCTAAACGAAAGTAGAGGTCTTTTAGGACTTGAACCAATAGAAGGCGGAGATAAGAGACTTCAATCTTTAAATTACGTTGATGCTTCAAAAGCAAATGTCTATCAAGTTGGAAAAGATGAAACGAAGGAGGATAACGAAAATGGACAAAACTAAAATTGAAAATAGACTATCGGACGTGTCTTTCAAAGAAGAAGACGAACAAAAGATGGTGCTTGAAGGATACGCTATCGTGTTTGATCAGGAGACTTTAATCGGAGATAAAGATAAAGGTTTTATTGAGTCAATCGATAGAAATGCTTTAAAAAACGCCAACATGAAAGACGTCCCGATGAAATATAACCACGATGATTCCTTTTTGATTATTGCTAGAACTAGGAATAACTCATTAAGACTCACAGTGGATGATATTGGCTTAAAGGTTCGTGCTGAACTTATCGATACAGATTCCAATAAGGATATCTACAAGATGGTGAAAGCTGGACTTTTAGATAAGATGAGCTTTGCTTTTA
>CAMESA010000205.1 GCA_945935945.1 uncultured Mollicutes bacterium
TTCATTTGCAGATATTCTTTGTCGCAAACTTTGCCCATTGACCCGCCTAATGCATCGATTTCTCTAACAACAATACCTTTTGCGCTGCCTCCAATTGATGGATTGCAAGGCATATTTGCTGCCATTTTCAAATTTAGTGTGATTAATAAAGTTTTATCGCCTCTTTTTGCACATGCTAAAGAAGCCTCGCAACCTGCGTGGCCTCCACCAACAACAATAACGTCAAATTCTTTATTCATAAGTACAAAATTATATAATCATTTTTATAAAAAATGAATATTAACCTACACTTCCTTCCATGTCTAATTTGATTAATTGATTTAATTCAACTGCATATTCCATTGGCAATTCACGTGAAAATGGTTCAATAAAGCCCATAATCATCATTTGAATTGCATCTTTTTCGCTAATTCCACGACTCATTAAATAAAATAATTTGTCTTCATCAATCTTTGAAACTGTGGCTTCGTGTTCTAAAAATGAACTATTATTTTTACATTCATTCTTTGGTATAGTATCAGATTTTGATATTGAATCTAAAATTAATGTGTCACATTCGACGTGAGCTTTAGAATTAATTGCGTTTTCTGCAATTCTGCAAGTCCCACGATAATTTGAAATTCCACCATTTTTAACGATTGATTTTGAAATAATTGAACTTGTAGTATTTGGTGCTAAATGAATCATTCTTGCACCAGCGTCTTGAATTTGTCCTTTTCCTGCAACTGCAATTGAAATGCAAATTCCTTTTGCACCTTCTCCTTTTAGTATGCAAGCTGGATATTTCATATTAATTTGGCTTCCTATATTGCCATCAATCCACTCCATGAGTCCATTTTCATAAACATCAGCTCTTTTTGTGACTAAATTTACAATATTATTTGACCAGTTTTGAACTGTTGAATATCTGCATTTTGCATCTTTTAAAACAACAATTTCGACAACTGCTGCATGTAAACTTTCTTTTGAATAAATTGGTGCAGTACATCCTTCAACATAATGGACGCTACTTCCTTCATCGCAAACAATGAGTGTACGTTCAAATTGACCAGTTTTTTCATTATTTATTCTGAAATATGATTGTAAAGGTTTGTCTAAATGGACGCCTTTTGGTACATAAATGAAGCTTCCGCCACTCCAAACCGCACTATTTAATGCGCTAAATTTATTATCTGCAGCATTAATGACTGTTCCGAAAAATTTTCTTACTAAATCTGGATACATTTGAAGAGCCATATCTGTTGAAAGAAAAATTACACCTTTTTCTTCAACTTCTTTTAGCATATTGTGATAGACCATTTCACTTTCATATTGTGTTGCAGCACCACTTAGATATTTTTGTTCTTGTTCAGGAATGCCTAATTTTTGGAACGTATTTTTGATTGTTTCTGGGACTTCTTCCCAATTAGTTTTATCACCTTTTACATAACGTGAAAAATATGTATAAGAATTAAAATCTAAATCTGAAACATCAGGTCCAAAGCTTGGAAATGGCATTTTTTCAAACATTTTTAATGCTTTTAGACGATATTCAAGCATCCACTCAGGTTCGTTTTTTGCTTTTGAAATCGCTCTAACAACATCTTCATTCAAGCCTTTTCCAGTTGAAAAAATTGATTCTACATCATCTTTAAAGTCATATTTATATTCTTGATCTTTCTTTAAGTTATTAATGTTATCCATTATTTATTCCTCGTGATGATGCGAACATTCATTAATAATTTCTTCGATTCCAGTTGAACCAAGTGTCGCACATTTAATTCTTGCTGCTTGTTTATGAGTGTTGATAAAAACAATTAATTCATCAAGTGCTTCTTCATCAAATTCTTTTTCATAAATCATATTTTTGTATTGCTCGATGATATACATTGCTTCTTCAAAAGTTTTGTTTTCAACTAATGAACATAAAATATCTGTGCTTGTTGTTGAAATTGTACAAGCAACACCATCAAAACAGGCTTCTTTTATGACATTATTATCGATTTTTAAATAAATTATAATGTCATCAATGCATGAATCACTATCCATTCTAATGGTTTTGTAGTTTTCTGAATCTTCAGGAGTTCTTTTATTAATTGGATTATTATAATGATCCATGATGATTTCTCTCATCATGTTTGGACTAATTGAAATAGGCATCTAAAAAATTACCTCCATCTTTTAATGCTTCAACTAAAGCATCAATTTCTTCTTTTGTGTTGTAAAAATAAAAACTTACACGAACTGTTCCAGGTGCTTTTAATCTTTCCTTTAATAATTTTGCACAATGCTCGCCACTTCTAACACAAATTCCTTTTGAATTTAGATAACTTGCTTCATCTTGAGCAAAAACACCTTTGTAGTTGAGAGTAATGATTCCTGAATCAGCTTTTTTATTGTAAATAATTAAATTTTCATTTTTTTCTAATTTTTCAATAGCGTAATTGTGTAATTCCTCTTCGTATTTTTCGATATTTTCCATACCTATTGAATTTAAATAATCGATTGCAGCACCAAAACCATAAATTCCTGCAAGATTCATAGT
>CAMESA010000206.1 GCA_945935945.1 uncultured Mollicutes bacterium
CATATTTATAGCTTTTTTGACAATTAAACTGACCAAATCTTGAGGTGAAGTGACAATAATAATGCCATCAAGTGGTATTGATTGGAAAGCTGTGAGAGTTACATCACCAGTTCCAGGTGGCATATCAATTAATAAAACATCTAATTCTCCCCAAGCAACAGTAGAATAAAATTGTCTCATTAAACTTGTAATTAATGCGCCTCTCCAAATTATTGGATCGTCTTCATGCTCTAACATTAAATTTGTTGAGATAATTTTGATTCCACTTTTTGTAACTGCAGGCACGATTAATTGATCTTCATCTCCATAAGCACTTGTGTGCAAGTTGAAAGATTTTGGAATTGATGGACCAACAATATCACCATCAAGAATTCCAACATTATATCCTTCTTTGTTTAGATATGAAGCAAGTAAACTTGTTACAAAAGATTTTCCAACACCACCTTTGCCACTAACGACTGCGATGGTTTTCTTAATATTTGATTTTTTATTTTGTTTTTCTTTTTGAATTCCTTTATGTTCACAGTTTTCACCACAAGTTGAACAGCTGCCTGAACAACCATGTTCTTCAACATATGCTTCTTTTGTACTCATCCTATTTCCTCCATATACATATATTCAATTTTTCCGATAATTTCTAACTTCCCATAAAATATAGATTCTAAATCCTCTTTAAAATCTAGATCAGTTAAGAAATCAAGTGTTATTGTATCATTAAAAGACTTGTATAGTGTTATAAAATGCATTTTATTTAAATAACTTACAAAACTTTGATAATTCGAACAATCAATTCTCACACGATATTTCATTTTCGGAACTAATCTATACAATTTTGCTTCTTTAATAACTTCACTTGCACATTTTAAATATGTTCGTAAAAGTCTTCCTGAACCAAGAAGTGTTCCTCCAAAATATCTAACTACAATTAGTAAAACGTTTTTTAGTTTTGCTGCTTCTAGTGCTTGATAGATTGGTTTCCCTGCAGTGCCACTAGGTTCTCCATCATCTGAATATTTAAATTCATTATTTAAAACAAAGGCATAACAATAGTGTCTAGCTTTTGGAAATCTATTTTTAATTTTTTCTATTTCGTTTTTTAAATTATCTTTATTAAAAAAAGGAATCAAAATCCCAATAAATTTTGATTTTTCGACCTCAATTTCAATTACTTTTTCATCTTTAACAGTATAAAACTCGTTCATAAAACTAAGTTTTATTATATAATACTTTCAGTATGAAGGAAAAAGTTAAATGTAAGAAATGCGGTCTTTTGATTGACGATGATATGCAATATTGTCCTTATTGCGGTTATGTTCAAGATCAAAACGAAAACCAAAACGAAGAAAAAGAAAATAAGGATGAACCATTCATTCAAACTTCAATAAATCCAAACTTACCTAAAGAAAGAGGTAACAATGTTTTTGCATTTGAATCTAAAGTATTAGATTTGCCACTTTGGAAAAAAATTGCATCTTTTTTACTTGGCTACGTTGGTTTACAAATGATCGTTCAGATATTAAAATTATTCATTTCAACAGAAACTGAATTATATTTTATAATTAGCGGTTCTTATAGCGGGGCAGTTAATTTTGGTGTTTACATTATTCTTTTTGGTTTATTTATCATACTTTTCAATGATGACTTATTTAAAATTTTAAAAGAATTTAAAAGTAGTGACACATGGATATCTGGATTAGCTTATGGTTTTTTAGTCTTAATTATAAGTTCAGCAATTAATGCTATGTTGAATTTAATTCCACATTCAGGAGTTAACAACAATGAATCATCAATTGATTCAATAACTACAATCTTTCCGCTACTATCACTTTTAGTGTTTGGTCTAATTGGCCCAATTTGTGAAGAATTTACATATAGAGTAGGTTTTTTTGGATTTTTCAGAAAAATTAACCCAATTTTAGGTTATATCTTTACTGCGATACTTTTTGGATTTATACATTTTGATTTTCAAAGCAATGATTTAATTAACGAACTTATCAACATTCCAAGTTATATTATTGCTGGTTTAATGCTTTGCTACATTTATGATTATAAAGGTATCGGTACAAGCATTATCGCTCACTCTCTTAACAATGTTACTGGCATTCTTTTACAAATTATTCTTTATTCAATGTAATGAAAAAAATATTCACATCTAATATTCTAAAAATTATAGCCTTTATCTCAATGTTTCTTGATCATACTGGAAAAATACTTGAGATTTTTTATGTAAATAATACAACAATTTCTACAATTAGTTATATTTTTAGCATAATTGGAAGAATTACTTTTCCAATAATAATTTTTTTACTCATTGAAGGTTTTAATCATACTTCAAGTTTAAAGAAATATTTTTTGAGACTCGGAATAATGGCTATAATTATTGGACTTTCTGAAATCATAATTTCAACATCAATTAATATTCGTGGCGCATCTCTTCTTTTTGATTTTGGAAATATTTTTATTGATTTAATACTTTCACTTTTATTTTTGTATTTAATTAATAATAAATCGATTATAAAC